>NZ_JBJHAH010000004.1:0-176846 GCF_054050915.1 Modestobacter sp. SYSU DS0875
CCCCCCCCCCCCCCCCCCCCCCCCCCCCCCCCCCCCCCCCCCCCCCCCCCCCCCCCCCCCCCGCCCCCCCCCCCCCCACGACTGTTCACAGGGTGGTCAGCGGGGGCGGCGGGTGCCCCGGCGGACCGGCCTGCTGCGGCTTGTCCGGACGGCTGGTGTGAAGTCGGTCACCGAATGTCCTGGTGTTCCGACGTCCGTCTGTCATAGGCTTCGACCGCTCGACTTTGTGAAGTAGTTCACAAGCGTCCGCCCGGTCCGCCGGGTGGAGGAGAGGTCGCCGCCGTGGTCTGCACAGCGAGGTGCACACGCGAGACCGCCCCGGCGCGTGCCCATCGTGCGCCCCGAGGGGGTGGCCGCTGATGCTGTCGACCTACGCGCCGATCGTCGGCCTCTTCGTCCTCGCCGCGGGCTTCGCGCTCTTCTCGGTCACCGTCGCGCCGTTCGTCGGCCCGCGCCGCTGGAACCGCGCCAAGCTGCAGGCCTACGAGTGCGGCATCGAGCCGGTCGACCAGCCGCTCACCGGTGGCCGCTTCCCGGTGAAGTACTACCTGACCGCGATGTTGTTCATCGTCTTCGACATCGAGATCGTCTTCCTCTACCCGTGGGCGGTCGCCAACGACGCGCTGGGCCTGTGGGGCCTCGTCGCGATGGTCGTCTTCATCGGCACCGTCTTCATCGCCTTCGCCTACGAGTGGCGTCGCGGAGGCCTCGAGTGGGACTGACACCGACCCGGAACGGGGGGCGCTGACATGGGCCTCGAGGAGAAGCTCCCCAGCGGAGTGCTGCTCACCAGCGTCGAGAAGCTGGTGAACTGGACCCGCAAGTCCTCGCTGTGGCCGGCCACCTTCGGGCTGGCCTGCTGCGCGATCGAGATGATGGCCTCCGGCGCCGGCCGCTACGACCTGGCCCGCTTCGGCATGGAGGTCTTCCGCGCCTCCCCGCGCCAGGCCGACCTGATGATCGTCGCCGGCCGGGTGAGCCAGAAGATGGCGCCGGTCCTGCGCCAGATCTACGACCAGATGCCCGAGCCGCGGTACGTGCTCGCCATGGGCGTCTGCGCCAGCTCCGGCGGGATGTTCAACAACTACGCGATCGTGCAGGGCGTCGACCACGTCGTCCCCGTCGACATGTACCTGCCCGGCTGCCCGCCGCGGCCGGAGATGCTCACCGACGCGATCCTCAAGCTGCACCACAAAATCCAGCACCAGCCGCTGGGCGCGAAGCGGGCCCGGGAGCTGGCCGCCGCCCGCGCCGACGGCACCGCTCCCGACCTGCACCTCGAGATGCCCTCCAGCGTGCGGTTCGACAAGGAGCAGCGGCGCGCCTACGAGGAGGCCGCGGCCGCCGGCCGCACCGGCCAGTTCGCCATCGAGCAGCGCGGCGGCAACGCCGTCGCCCTGCCCGGCGCCGAGCCGGGAGCGCGACGGTGAGCGACGAGGCGGGCTTCGGGGCGGCGACGGCACCGGGCGGGGGATTCCGCAAGGGCGCCTTCGGGGTCACCGGCAGCGGCGACACCTCCGGCTTCGGCGGCCTGGTCCGGGTCGAGCCCGGCGGCGCGGTCGCCCTGCACTCCACCGACCGGCCCTACGGCGGCTGGTTCGACGAGGTCGCCGACGCGCTCATCGACGCCGTCGGCCAGGCCACCTACGACGCCGCCGTCCAGCGGGTGCTCGTCGACCGCGGCGAGATCACCTGGTTCCTCCACCGCGAGCACCTGCTCACCTTCGTCCGTGCCCTGCGGGACGACGAGGCGCTGCGCTTCGAGCTGCTCTCCAGCGTCTCCGGCGTCGACTACCTCGACAGCGGCGGCCCGGAGGTCTCGCCCGGGCGCCCCCGGCTGCACGTCGTCCACCACCTGACCTCGATGACCTACCGCCGCCGCATCCGGCTGGAGGTGGCGGTGACGGCCGAGGACCCGCACGTCCCCTCGGTCACCGGCGTCTACCCGACGGCGGACTGGCACGAGCGCGAGGTCTGGGACATGTTCGGCGTCGTCTTCGACGGCCACCCCGGGCTGACCCGGATCCTCATGCCCGACGACTGGGACGGCCACCCGCAACGCAAGGACTACCCGCTGGGCGGCGTGCCGGTGGAGTACCACGGCGCGACGATCCCGCCCCCCGACGAGCGGCGGAGCTACCGATGACCACGCTGAACGACCCCTACGCCGGGTCGCGGGAGACCACCGAGGGCCGGATCTACACGGTCACCGGCGGCGACTGGGACCAGACCTTCGGCGCCGACACGCTCGAGGACGAGCGGCTCGTGGTCAACATGGGCCCGCAGCACCCCTCCACGCACGGGGTGCTCCGCCTGGTGCTGGACCTCGAGGGCGAGACGGTCACCAAGGCTCGCGTGGTCATCGGCTACCTGCACACCGGCATCGAGAAGACCACCGAGTACCGCACCTGGGTGCAGGGGACAACGCTGGTCACGCGGATGGACTACCTGTCCCCGCTGTTCAACGAGGCCGGCTACTGCCTCGCGGTGGAGAAGCTGCTCGGCATCGAGGCCCCGCCCCGGGCGCAGACCATCCGCGTGCTGGTCATGGAGCTCAACCGGATCGCCTCCCACCTGGTCGCGCTGGCCACCTTCGGCATGGAGATGGGCGCGCTCACCGGGATGACCAACGGCTTCCGCGAGCGGGAGCTGGTCCTCGACCTGCTCGAGGAGATCACCGGGCTGCGGATGAACCACGCCTACATCCGCCCCGGCGGCCTCGCCCAGGACCTCCCCGAGGGGTGCGTCGAGCACATCCGCGAGTTCCTGCAGGTCATGCCCGAGCGGATCACCGGCTTCCACCGGCTGCTCACCGGCCAGCCGATCTGGCAGCGGCGGCTCAAGGACGCCGGCTACCTCGACGTCACCGGCTGCGTCGCCCTCGGCGTCACCGGCCCGGTGCTCCGCGCCGCCGGCCTGCCCTGGGACCTGCGCAAGGTCGAGCCCTACCTGGGCTACGAGACCTACGACTTCGAGGTGGCGACGGCAGACACCTGCGACGCCTGGGGCCGCTACCTGGTGCGGATGAGCGAGGTCAACGAGTCGCTCAAGATCATCGCCCAGGCGCTGGACCGGCTGGAGCCCGGCCCGGTGATGGTCGAGGACAAGAAGATCGCCTGGCCCGCGCAGCTGTCGCTGGGTGCCGACGGGATGGGCAACTCCCTGGACCACGTCCGGCACATCATGGGCCAGTCGATGGAGGCCCTGATCCACCACTTCAAGCTGGTCACCGAGGGCTTCCGGGTACCGGCCGGTCAGGTGTACGTGCCGATCGAGAGCCCGCGCGGCGAGCTCGGCTACCACGTGGTCAGCGACGGCGGCACCCGCCCGTTCCGGGTGCACGTGCGCGACCCCAGCTTCGTGAACCTGCAGGCCACGGCGGCGATGAGCGAGGGCGGGATGATCGCCGACGTCATCGCCGCGATCGCGTCCATCGACCCCGTGATGGGGGGCGTCGACCGATGAGTGCGCTTCCCGGTTCCGCGGAGGGGACGGCGGTCACCGGGCTGGACTCCAGCCCGGTCGAGGCCGCCGCCCCGGACCTGCCGCCGCTGACCGCGCAGACCGAGGCGGAGGCACGGGAGATCATGGCCCGCTACCCGCAGGCCCGCTCTGCGCTGCTGCCGATGCTGCACCTGGTCCAGTCGGTGCAGGGCTACGTCTCCCCGGAGGGCGTCGGCTTCTGCGCCCGGCTGCTCGGGCTGACCAAGGCCGAGGTGGGCGCGGTCGCGACGTTCTACACGATGTACAAACGGCACCCCACCGGCCGGCACCTGGTCAGCGTCTGCACCAACACGCTGTGCGCCGTCCTCGGCGGGCAGCGCATCTACGACGCGGTCTCCGCCGACCTCGGGGTCGGCCACGACCAGACCGCCGCCGACGGCTCGGTCACCCTGGAGCACGCCGAGTGCCTGGCCGCCTGCGACTACGCGCCGGTGGTCACCGTCGACTACGAGTTCTACGACCAGCAGGACGTCGAGTCGGCCCGGGAACTGGTCGCCGCGCTGCGCCGCGGGGAGAAGCCGCCGCCGACCCGGGGCGCCCCGCTCACCGACTTCCGGGGCATCTCCCGCCAGCTCGCCGGCCTGTCCCAGCACGCCGACCTCGCCGCCGAGCGGGCCGCGGTCGACGCGCCGTCCACCGGGGCGCCCACCCTGGCCGGCGTCCGGCTGGCCGCCGAGCGCGGCGAGACCGCGCCGCCGCTCCAGCACCCCGAGCCCGAGTCCGCCCCCGAGCCGGACGTCTCGGAAGCGGCTGGCACGGGGCAGACGGCGAGCGAGCAGGCCGCCGACACCGCCGTCGCCTCGGCCGACACCCCCGCCGAGCGGGCCGGCACCGCGCAGCACCACCCCGACGCCCCCGAGCCTGCCGGTCGCCAACCGGCCGAGCGCGGTCGCGAGGGCACCGACACCCCGCCGACCGGCACCGGCGCCGGCCAGCAGAGCTCGATCGAGCGGGAGGCCTGAGATGCCCCTGACCCCCGTCCTCACCGCACGGTTCGACGCGCCCCGCTCCTGGACGCTGGACACCTACGAACGCCTCGACGGCTACCGGGCGCTGCGGCAGGCGCTGGCGATGGCCCCGGACGACGTCGTCGCGCTGGTCAAGGACTCCGGGCTGCGCGGCCGCGGCGGCGCCGGCTTCCCCACCGGGATGAAGTGGAGCTTCATCCCGCAGCCCAAGCCGGGGGAGGAGCCCACCGGCCCGGCGGCGGCACCGAAGTACCTGGTGGTGAACGCCGACGAGGGCGAGCCGGGCACCTGCAAGGACCTCCCGCTGATGATGGCCGACCCGCACTCCCTGGTGGAGGGGGTGATCATCACCGCCTACGCGATCCGCTCGCACTTCGCGGTGATCTACGTGCGCGGGGAGGCGGTGCACGCCCACCGCCGGCTGATGGCCGCGGTGCAGGAGGCCTACGCCGCCGGCTACCTCGGCCGCGACGTGCTGGGCACCGGCTACGACCTGGAGCTGGTGGTGCACGCCGGCGCCGGCGCCTACATCTGCGGCGAGGAGACGGCGTTGCTGGACTCCCTGGAGGGCTACCGGGGGCAGCCGCGGCTCAAGCCGCCGTTCCCCGCCGTCGCCGGGCTGTACGGCTCCCCGACGGTGATCAACAACGTCGAGACGCTGGCCACCGTGCCGTACGTGGTCCGCGGCGGCGCCGAGTGGTTCAAGACGATGGGCCCGGAGAAGTCACCCGGGCCGAAGATCTACTCGCTGTCGGGCCGGGTGGTGCGCCCGGGGCAGTACGAGGCCCCGATGGGGACGACGATGCGCGAGCTGCTGGAGCTGGCCGGCGGCGTCCGCCCGGGGCACCGGCTGAAGTTCTGGACGCCGGGTGGTTCCTCCACCCCCTACTTCACCCCCGAGCACCTCGACGTCCCGCTGGACTTCGACTCGGTGGCCAAGGCCGGCTCGATGCTCGGCACCACCGCGCTGATGGTCTTCGACGAGACCGACTCCATCGTCGAGGCGACGCTGCGGTTCACCGAGTTCTACGCGCACGAGAGCTGCGGCAAGTGCACCCCGTGCCGGGAGGGCACCTACTGGCTGGTGCAGATCCTGGACCGGCTGGTCCGCGGGGAGGGCCGCGCCGCCGACCTGGACCTGCTCACCGACACCTGCGACAACATCCTGGGCCGCTCGTTCTGCGCCCTCGGTGACGGCGCCACCAGCTGCATCGCCAGCTCGCTGAAGTACTTCAAGGACGACTACGTCGCCCTGCTGCCACCGGAGGAGCAGCACCGGCTGGGCCGGTCGCTCCGTCTCGAGCCCGTCGGAGCGGCGTCATGACCAGGACCCCCGCCGACAGGACCCCCGCCGTCCCCGAGCCGGCGCCGGCGCTGCCGCCGGGCGCGCCCGGCCCGCACACCCCGCCGGACGCCGTGCACCTCACCATCGACGGCTTCCCGGTCGCCGTGCCCAAGGGCACGCTGATCATCCGGGCCGCCGAGATGATCGGCGTGCAGATCCCGCGGTTCTGCGACCACCCGCTGCTGGACCCCATCGGCGCCTGCCGGCAGTGCCTGGTCGAGGTCGAGGGCCAGCGCAAGCCGGTCGCCTCCTGCACCACCCCGGTCAGCCCGGACATGGTGGTGCAGACCCAGCTGACCAGCCCGGTCGCGGACAAGGCGCAGCAGGGCACCATGGAGCTGCTGCTGGTCAACCACCCGCTGGACTGCCCGGTCTGCGACAAGGGCGGCGAGTGCCCGCTGCAGAACCAGGCGATGAGCAACGGGCGCACCGAGTCCCGGTTCGTCGAGACCAAGCGCACCTACCCCAAGCCGCTGCCGATCAGCTCCCAGGTGCTGCTCGACCGCGAGCGCTGCGTGCTGTGCGCGCGGTGCACCCGGTTCAGCCAGCAGGTGGCCGGCGACCCGTTCATCGAGCTGTTCGAGCGGGGCGCGCTGGAGCAGGTGGCGGTCTACGAGGACGAGCCGTTCGAGTCCTACTTCTCCGGCAACACCACCCAGATCTGCCCGGTCGGCGCGCTGACCAGCGCCACCTACCGGTTCCGCGCCCGCCCGTTCGACCTGCGCAGCGAGCCCAGCGTCTGCGAGCACTGCGCCAGCGGCTGCGCCCAGCGCACCGACTACCGGCGCGGCACGGTCACCCGCCGGCTGGCCGGTGAGGACGCGGCGGTCAACCAGGAGTGGAACTGCGACAAGGGCCGCTACGCGTTCCGCTACGCCAGCAGCAACGAGCGGCTGATGACGCCGCTGGTGCGTCGCGACGGGGAGCTGCAGCCGGCGTCCTGGCCGGAGGCCTGGGCCGCGGCAGCCGCGGGCCTGGCCACCGCACGCGCGGCCGGAGGGGTCGGGGTGTTGCCCGGCGGCCGGCTCACCGTCGAGGACGCCTACGCGTACGCCACCTTCGCCCGCGTCGCGCTGGGCACCAACGACGTCGACGCCCGCGCCCGCGCCCACTCCGCCGAGGAGCTGGACTTCCTAACCACGCACGTCGCCGGCACCGCGCCCGGCGCCGGGGCGGTCAGCTACGACGACCTGTCCGCGGCACCCGTGGTGCTGCTGGTCGGCTTCGAGCCGGAGGAGGAGTCGCCGATCGTCTTCCTGCGGCTGCGCCGGGCGGTCCGCACGGCCGGCCTGCAGGTGTTCGACGTCGCTCCCTTCGCCACCCGAGCCGCGGAGAAGCTGCAGGCCACCGTGCTTCCCACGGTCCCGGGCCAGGAGGCCCGGCTGCTGCGCGACCTCATGACCCACCCGGTGGACGGCGTCCTGGCCGAGGTGGCGGCGGCGCTGTTCCGGCCGGGGGCGGTCGTGCTGGCCGGCGAGCGGCTGGCCGAGGTGCCCGGCGCCTACTCCGCGCTGACCGCGCTGGCCGGTGAGACCGGTGCCCGGATCGGCTGGGTGCCGCGCCGGGCGGGGGAACGGGGTGCGGTCGAGGTCGGCGCGCTGCCCACGCTGCTGCCCGGTGGCCGCACCGTGGCCAGCGCCGCCGACCGCGCGGCGGTCAGCCAGCGCTGGGGCGCCGACGTCCCGGCCACCCCGGGCCGCGACCTCACCGGCATCCTCACCGCCGTCCGGGACGGCGCCCTGTCCGGCCTGCTCGTCGGCGGGGTCGACCCGGCCGACCTGCCCGACCCGCTGCTGGCCGAGCAGGCGCTGGCCACCGCCGGGTTCGTGGTGAGCCTGGAGCTCTTCCCGTCCGCGGTCACCGCGCACGCCGACGTCGTCCTGCCGGTCGCCGCGGCACCCGAGAAGGCCGGCGCCTACCTGGACTGGGAGGGGCGGGTGCGCCCGTTCGACGCGACGCTGCACGGCACCGGCCAGCTCAGCGACGGGCGGGTGCTGCAGGGGGTGGCCGAGCACCTGGGCCTACAGCTGCGGCTGGGGTCGGTGACCGAGGTCCGCGCCGAGCTGACCGCCCTGGGTGGAGCCGCGCAGGCGCCCACCGCGGCGGCGCCGGACGTCGAGCCGGCACCGCTGCCGGAGCTGGCCGAGGACCAGGCGGTGCTCGCCTCCTGGCGGCAGCTGCTCGACGTCGGCACGCTGCAGCGGGACGAGCCAGCGCTGGCCGGCACCGCCCGCCCGCCGGTTGCCCGGCTGGGCAAGGACGCCGCCCGCCGGCTGGGCCTCACCGACGGCGACCCGCTCACCGTCACCGGCCCGGCCGGGGCGATCACCCTGCCGGTGCGGCTGGCCGACCTGCCCGACGGGGTCGTCTGGCTGCCGATGCGCTCGCCGGGCAGCGAGGTGCGCAGCCGGCTCGGTGCCGGCCCCGGCGCCGTCGTCCGGCTGGCCGGCCCGCCCCCCACCCCGGCCGTCTCCAGCCTGCAGGGGGAGGGGGCATGAGCGTGCTCGCCGCCGCTGACCAGCCCACACTCGCCGACTTCGGCGGCGACGTGTGGTGGATCGTGCTCATCAAGATCGTCGGCATCTTCGCCGTGCTCGTGCTGATGACGCTGTTCGCGATCGTCTTCGAGCGCAAGGTCGTCGCCCGGATGCAGCAGCGGATCGGGCCCAACCGGGTCGGCCCCCGCGGCTACCTGCAGAGCCTCGCCGACGGGCTGAAGCTGGCGTTCAAGGAGGACATCATGCCGGCGCTGGCCGACCGGCCGGTGTACTTCCTGGCCCCGGTCATCGCCACCATCCCGGCGTTCC
Source organism: Modestobacter sp. SYSU DS0875 (assembly GCF_054050915.1). Lineage (NCBI taxonomy): Bacteria > Bacillati > Actinomycetota > Actinomycetes > Geodermatophilales > Geodermatophilaceae > Modestobacter > Modestobacter sp. SYSU DS0875. The sequence goes on from NZ_JBJHAH010000004.1 coordinate 8,625, forward strand.
TGGCGTTCTCGGTCATCCCGCTGGGCCCGACGGTGAGCATCTTCGGCGAGCGGACGCCGCTGCAGCTCACCGACGCCCCCATCGGCGTCCTCATCGTGCTGGCCTGCTCGGCGATGGGCGTCTACGGCATCGTGCTCGGCGGCTGGGCGTCCGGGTCGACGTACCCGCTGCTCGGCTCGCTGCGCAGCGCTGCGCAGATGGTCAGCTACGAGATCGCCATGGGCCTGTCGATCGTGGCCGTGTTCCTCTACGCGGGCTCCATGTCGACGTCGGAGATCGTCGCCACCCAGGCCGACGGCGTCCCGCTGTTCGGCGGCAGCGTCACCGGCCCCGGCTGGTACGCGCTGCTGCTGCCGGTCTCCTTCGTGATCTACGTGGTCGCCGTCGTCGGAGAGACCAACCGGGCGCCGTTCGACCTCCCCGAGGCCGAGAGCGAGCTGGTCGGCGGCTTCCACACCGAGTACTCGTCGCTGAAGTTCGCGCTGTTCTTCCTGGCCGAGTACATCAACATCGTCACCGTCTCCGCGCTGGCGGCGACGCTCTTCCTCGGCGGCTGGCGGGCGCCCTGGCCGATCTCGATCTGGGACGGCGCGAACACCGGCTGGTGGCCGGTGCTGTGGTTCCTGGCCAAGGTCGTCGTCGCGCTGTTCGTCTTCGTCTGGCTGCGCGGCACGCTGCCCCGGCTCCGCTACGACCAGTTCATGCGCTTCGGCTGGAAGGTGCTGGTCCCGGTCGGGCTGGTGTGGATCCTCGCGGTCGCCACCATGCGCGCCGTGGCCCGCGAGGCCGGCCTCGACGTCGGGCAGGTCGCGGTCCTCGTCGGCGTGCCCGTCGCGCTGCTGATCCTCGGCGGGCTGCTGATCGCCTCGCGGCGGAGCAACCGGGACACCCGGGTGGCCGCGCGCGCCGCCGCGACCGGCGCGCTCAACCCGACCGAGGCCGAGGTGCTGCCACCGACCGGGCAGGGCGCCGACGGCGGTGGCTTCCCGGTGCCCCCGATGGACCTGGTGGTGCCGCCCTCGCCGCGGCTCGGCCGGGAGTCCGTCGGCGCCGGCGCCGTGGTCGGCACCGGCCGGCGCGGCACCCCACCCACCGAACAGGAGGACGGCGATGTCTGAGCAGGCCCCGGCCCGGCGCAGCGGCTCCCGAGCCCTCGGCACCCAGGATGCGGCCCCCCGCACCGACGGCGGTGCCCCGGCCCGGCGCAGCTGGCTGCCCGGTCCCGCGCAGGGCTTCGGCGTCACCTTCGCCACGATGTTCAAGAAGGTGACCACCGAGCAGTACCCGGAGGTCCCGAAGCAGACCAAGCCGCGTTACCACGGGCGGCACGTGCTCAACCGGCACCCCGACGGCCTGGAGAAGTGCGTCGGCTGCGAGCTGTGCGCCTGGGCCTGCCCGGCCGACGCCATCTACGTCGAGGGCGGCGACAACACCGAGGACGCCCGGTACTCGCCCGGCGAGCGGTACGGCCGCGTCTACCAGATCAACTACCTGCGCTGCATCTTCTGCGGGCTGTGCATCGAGGCCTGCCCCACCCGCTCGCTGACCATGAGCAACGACTTCGAGCTGGCCGACGACGACCGACAGAGCCTGATCTACACCAAGGAGCAGCTGATGGCGCCGCTGCTGCCGGGGATGGAGCAGCCACCGCACCCGATGCGGCTGGGCGACGACGAGCAGGACTACTACGTGCGCCAGCCGGAGGCGTCCTCACCCGCCGAGCCGGTCGTGGGGGAGCGGGCATGAGCGTGCTGGCGGCCGTCGCCGACACCGCCGTCCGGCTGGGCACCGCCGAGACGGTGGTGTTCTGGCTGCTCGCCCCGATCGCCCTGGCCGGGGCGCTGGGCATGGTGCTCTCGCGCAACGCCGTGCACTCCGCGCTGTGGCTGGTGACCACCATGCTGGTGCTGGGCGTGTTCTACGTCGTCCAGGAGGCGCCGTTCCTCGGCGCGGTGCAGATCATCGTCTACACCGGCGCGATCATGATCCTCTTCCTGTTCGTGCTCATGCTGGTCGGCCGCGACTCCTCGGACTCGGTGGTCGAGACGCTGCGCGGGCAGCGGGTGGCCGCCCTGGTGCTGGGCGCCGGGTTCGCCGCGCTGGTCGGCGCCGGCATCGCCCGGGCCACCCAGGACCTCCCGGTCACCGGGCTCACCGGGGTGCAGGGCACCGACGGCGGGCCGGCAGCCGGCAACGTCGAGGCGATCGCCGGGGTGCTCTACGGCCGCTTCGTGCTCGCGTTCGAGGTCACCGGCGCGCTGCTCATCGTGGCCGCGGTCGGCGCGCTGCTGCTCACCCACGCCGAGAAGGAGCCCGGCACCCGGCGCAGCCAGAAGGAGCTCTCCCGCGCCCGGTTCCTCACCGACCGGCCGCAGACGCTGCCCGGCCCCGGTGTCTACGCGCGGGCCAACTCCGTCGCCGCGCCCGGCCGGCTGCCCGACGGCCGACCGGCCCCGGACACCCTGCTGGCCGGCGTCGACCCGCAGCCGGTCGACCCGCTGCCCCCGGCCGGCAGCACCGGCATGGAGCGCGAGGGCCTGCCGCACGCGGGCGGCACCGACGCCGCGCTGGGCACGCTCGACGGCGGACGGGGCGACCGATGACGCTCACCAACTACCTGGTGCTCGCGGCGATCCTGTTCACCATCGGCGCGGTCGGCGTCCTCGTGCGGCGGAACGCGATCGTCGTCTTCATGTGCATCGAGCTGATGCTCAACTCGGTGAACCTCACCCTGATCACCTTCGCCCGGGCCACCGGCACCGTGGAGGGCCAGGTCATCGCTCTGTTCGTGATGGTCGTCGCCGCTGCCGAGGTGGTCGTCGGGCTGGCCATCATCATGTCGATCTACCGGACCCGCCGTTCGGCGTCGGTCGACGACGCGAACCTCCTGAAGTACTGAGCGGAACGGGGCCCAGGATGAACGAGGTCGTACCGGCGTCCCTGCCCGTCGACGGGCTGCTCTCGGTCGCCTGGCTGCTCATCGCGCTGCCGCTGGCCGGCGCCGCGGTGCTGCTGCTGGGCGGCCGGCGCACCGACCGCTGGGGCCACCTGCTGGGCACCGCGACCGTGGTCGCCGCGTTCGTGCTGGCCGTGGCCTGCACCGTGCAGCTCAGCGGCCGGCCCGGGCACGCCGCCAGCATCGACCTCTACACGTTCATCGACACCGGCTCCCTCGACGTCACCGCCGGGCTGCTGCTGGACCCGCTGTCGGCGGTCTTCGCACTGCTGATCACCGGGGTCGGCGCGCTGATCCACGTCTACTCGATCGGCTACATGGCGCACGACCCCGGCCGCCGGCGGTTCTTCGCCTACCTCAACCTCTTCGTCGCCGCCATGCTGCTGCTGGTGCTGGGCAACAGCTACGTCGCCCTCTACGTCGGCTGGGAGGGCGTCGGGCTGGCGTCCTACCTGCTCATCGCCTTCTGGTACACCCGCCCGGCCGCGGCCACCGCGGCGAAGAAGGCGTTCGTGATGAACCGGGTCGGGGACGTCGGGCTGGCGCTGGCGGTCTTCCTGATGTTCGCCCAGCTGGGGACGACGTCCTACGCCGGCGTGCTCGGCTCGGTCGGTGCGCTGGCCGGCGGCGTGGTCACCGCGATGGGGCTGCTCCTGCTGCTGGGCGCCTGCGGCAAGTCCGGCCAGTTCCCTCTGCAGGCCTGGCTGCCCGACGCGATGGAGGGCCCCACCCCGGTCTCCGCGCTCATCCACGCGGCCACCATGGTCACCGCCGGGGTCTACCTGATCGCCCGCAGCGCCCCGATCTACGACGCCACGCCCACCGCCCGCACCGTGGTGCTCACCGTCGGCGCGGTCACCCTGCTGATCGGTGCGATCGCCGGCTGCGCCCAGGACGACATCAAGAAGGTGCTGGCGTACTCCACGGTCAGCCAGATCGGCTACATGTTCCTCGCCGTCGGCCTCGGCCCGGTCGGCTACGCCGCCGGCATCGCGCACCTGCTCACCCACGGGTTCTTCAAGGCCGGGCTGTTCCTCGGCGCCGGCTCGGTGATGCACGCGATGGGCGACCGCACCGACATGCGCCGCTTCGGCGGGCTGGCCCGGCGCATGCCGGTCACCTTCGTCACCTTCGGCCTGGGCTACCTGGCGCTGATCGGGTTCCCGTTCCTGTCCGGGTACTGGACCAAGGACGCGATCATCGAGGCCGCGCTGGACCGCGGCGACTGGTCGGGCTGGCTGCTGGGCGGGGTCGCCGTCCTCGGCGCGGGGCTCACCGCCTTCTACATGACCCGGCTGATGCTGATGACCTTCTCCGGCCGGCCCCGCTGGGAGGAAGCCGACTCACCCGCCCCGCCGCCCGTCCCGCACGAGGCGCCGCCGGTGATGACCGCGCCGATGGTGCTGCTCGCCGTCGGCTCGGTCGCCGCCGGGTTCCTGCTGGTGCAGGTCTTCCCGCTGGCCGAGTGGCTCGCCCCGGTGTTCGGCGAACCGGCGGAGGCCGCGCACGTCGTCGCCCCCGCCGTGGTCGGGCTGGTGGTCACGGCGGTGATGGCGGTGGGCGTGCTGGCGGCGTGGCTGCTCGTCGGCCGTCGCGAGGTGCCCACCACCGCCCCGGCCCGGGTCTCGCCGGTGGTCACCGCGGCCCGCCGCGCGCTCTACGCCGACACGGTCAACGAGGCGCTCCTCATGCGCCCGGGCATCTGGCTCACCCGCGCCCTGGTCTTCCTCGACAACCGCGGCGTCGACGGCCTGGTGAACGGCACCGCCGCCGCGCTCGGCGGCTCGTCGTCGCGGCTGGGCAGGGTGCAGACCGGCTTCGTGCGCAGCTACGCGCTGGGGGTGCTCGGCGGCGCGGTGGTGCTCGCCGGTGCGCTGGTGGCGGTGACGACGGCGTGAGCGGGAACGACGGCGGAAGCGCCTGCCCTGGTCGAGAGGACGCCCGATGAGCGAGTTCCCGTACCTGCTGGCGATGATCGCCGTCCCCGCGCTGGCGGCGGCCGTCGTCGCCGCGCTGCCCGCGGCGCGCGCCGGCCTGGCCCGGTCGCTCGCCCTGGGCACCAGCCTGCTGGTGCTGCTGCTCGCCGTGCTGGCCACCGTCGCCTTCGACACCGCCGGCCCCCGGTTCCAGCTGACCACCTCGGTCGCCTGGATCCCGGACTTCGGCGTCGACTTCGCCCTCGGCGTCGACGGGATCGCGCTGGCGATGCTGCTGCTGACCGGCGTGCTGGTGCCGGTCGTCGTGCTCGCGTCGTGGCGCGACGTGGCCCCCGGCCGGCGGTCGATGCGCACCTTCTGGGCCTGGCTGCTGGTGCTGGAGGCCACGCTCGTCGGCGTCTTCGCCGCCACCGACGTCTTCCTCTTCTACGTCTTCTTCGAGGCGATGCTCATCCCGATGTACTTCCTCATCGGCGGCTTCGGCGGACCGAACCGGCAGTACGCCGCGGTGAAGTTCTTCCTCTACAGCCTGCTCGGCGGGCTGGTCATGCTCGCCGCCGTCATCGGCCTCTACGTGGTGAGCAACTCCCAGCTCGGCGCGGGCACCTTCGCCTTCGACGCGCTGCGCCAGCTGGAGATCGACCCGGGGGTGCAGAAGCTGCTGTTCGCCGGGTTCTTCGTGGCCTTCGCGATCAAGGCGCCGCTGGTGCCCTTCCACACCTGGCTGCCCGACTCCGGCGCCGAGGCGCCGATCGGCGGGGCGGTGCTGCTGGTCGGCGTGCTGGACAAGGTCGGCACCTTCGGCTTCCTGCGCTACTGCCTGCCGCTGTTCCCCGACGCCTCCCGCGACCTGGCGCCGGTGGTGCTGGTGCTCGCCGTCGTCGGCATCCTCTACGCGGCGCTGGTGGCGATGGGGCAGACCGACCTGAAGCGGCTGGTGTCCTACACCTCGATCGCCCACTTCGGCTTCATCGCGCTGGGCATCTTCGCCTTCACCACCGAGGCGGTCACCGGCGCGGTGCTCTACATGGTCAACCACGGCATCGCGACCGGGCTGCTGTTCCTGGTCGTGGGCATGCTCATCGCCCGCGGCGGCTCGCGGCGGATCGGTGACTACGGCGGCGTCGCGGCCAAGGCGCCGCTGCTGGCCGGCGCCTTCCTGATCGCCGGGCTGGCGTCGCTGGCGCTGCCGGGCACCAACAGCTTCGTCAGCGAGTTCCTGGTCCTCATCGGCTCGTTCCCGGTGCGGCCTGTGTTCACGATCCTGGCCACCGCCGGCATCGTGCTCGCCGCCCTCTACGTGCTGCTGGTGTACCAGCGCACCATGCACGGCCCGCCGCGTGGCGTCCTCCTGGTGGAGGACCCCGACGGCGGCACGGCCGTCCCGCCGGTGCCCGACGGCACCGGGGGAGCCACCGCGGTGCTCACCGCCCCCGAGCGCACCCGCACCCTGCGGGTGGCCGACCTGAGCCGGCGGGAGCTGGCCGTCGTCGCCCCGCTGGTGGCGCTGGTCCTCGTGCTCGGGTTCGCCCCGCAGCCGTTGATCGACCTGGTGGAGCCCGCGGTCCAGGCGACCGTGGCCGACGTCGGCGGTGACCCGGGCGGCGTCGTCCCGGCCACCGAGGGGACGGGGGAGTGATGGGCGGCATCGGGGCACCGGAGCTGTCGTTCGCGGCGCTCGCGCCGCTGCTGTGCACCTTCGGGGCGGCCTGCCTCGGCGTGCTGGTGGAGGCGTTCGTGCCGCGCGCGGTGCGCCAGCCGGTGCAGGTCGTGCTGGCGCTGGCCGGCACGGTCGGCGCGCTCGTCGCCGTCGTGCTGCTGGCCGGCCGTCCCGCGGCCACCACCGCCGCCGGGGCGCTGGCCGTCGACGGCGTGGCGCTGTTCCTGCAGGGCACCATCGCCGTGCTGGGCGCGCTGTCGGTGCTCCTGTTCGCCGAGCGGTCGCTCGACCCGGCCCGGTCGGCGTTCGTCGCCGCCGCTGCGGTCCCCGCCGGCAGCGTGCGCGACCGGCAGCTCGCCACCGACGAGCGGGTGCAGACCGAGGTCTACCCGCTGGCGTCCTTCGCCGTCGGCGGGATGATGCTGTTCACCGCCGCCAACGACCTGCTGCTGCTGTTCGTGGCGCTGGAGGTGCTCAGCCTGCCGCTGTACCTGATGGCCGGGCTGGCCCGCCGCCGACGGCTACTGTCCCAGGAGGCGGCGGTCAAGTACTTCCTGCTCGGCGCCTTCGCCTCCGCCTTCTTCCTCTACGGGCTGGCGCTGGTCTACGGCGCCACCGGCACGGTCCGGCTGGCCGGGATCCGGGACGCCGTCGCCGGCCAGGGCGCCGGCACCCTGCTCGTGCTGGGCCTCGGGCTGCTGATCGTCGGGCTGATGTTCAAGGCCAGCGTCGCGCCGTTCCACACCTGGACGCCGGACGTCTACCAGGGCGCGCCCACGGCGGTGACCGCCTTCATGGCCGCGGCCACCAAGGTCGCCGCCTTCGGTGCGGTGCTGCGGGTGCTCTACGTCGCCTTCGGCACCGAGGTGTGGGCGTGGCGGCCCCTGGTCTACGGCCTGGCGATCGCCTCGATGGTGGTCGGCGCCGTGCTCGGGCTCACCCAGACCGACCTCAAGCGCATGCTGGCCTACTCCTCCGTGGCGCACGCCGGCTTCCTGCTCACCGGCGTCATCGGTCTGGGCGCCGGGGCCGGCTCGGGCCTGGCCGCGACGATGTTCTACCTGCTCACCTACGGGCTGATGACCCTCGGCGCGTTCGCGCTGCTGACCCTCGTCCGGGACGGCGACGGCGAGGCCACCCACCTCGCCCAGTGGGCCGGCCTGGCCCAGCGTTCCCCGACGGTGGCCGCGCTGATGGCCTTCTTCCTGCTGGCGCTGGCCGGCATCCCGCTCACCAGCGGGTTCACCGGCAAGTTCGCCGTCTTCCGGGCCGCCATCGACGACGGCGCGTGGCCGCTGGTCCTCGTCGCGCTGCTCACCAGCGCCGTCGCCGCGTTCTTCTACCTGCGGGTCGTGGTGCTCATGTACTTCTCCGACCCGGCGCCGGAGGGGCCGACCGTGGGCGTGCCGGGGCTCCCGACCACGGTCGTCCTCGGCCTCACCGCGGCCGCCACCCTGGTGCTCGGCGTCCTCCCCGGCGCCGTGCTGGACCTCGCCGACTCCGCCGCGGTGCTGGTCGGCTGACGGGCGCCCCGACCTGGTGCACGGCCCCGAGCGCCGCCCGGTGCGCCACACCCAGCCGGCGGCAGCTATCTTCGGCTGTTGATGACCGGAGCCGGCACCACCAGCCCGCGGGGCGAGGGGCACGACACCCGGGGGGAGACCGCCCGGCACCGGCCCGCCAGCCCCGCCTCGACGATCGGCCCCTGGCTGCCCGAGGGCGAGCTCGGCGCCGCGCTGGCCGCCGGGCTGGTCCGGGTGGAGGACGCGCTGGCCACCGCGGTGGCCAGCGAGAACGCCTTCGTCAACGAGGCCGCCGGCCACCTGATGGCCGCCGGGGGCAAGCGGTTCCGGCCGATGCTCGCGCTGCTGGCCGCCCAGCTCGGCGACCCGGAGGCGCCGGGGGTGGTCGAGGCCGCCGTCGTCTGCGAGCTGACCCACCTGGCCACGCTGTACCACGACGACGTGATGGACGAGGCCTCCGTGCGCCGCGGCGCTCCCAGCGCCAACAGCCGCTGGGGCAACAGCGTCGCCATCCTCACCGGCGACCTCCTCTTCGCCCGCGCCTCCGACCTCCTCGCCGACCTCGGCCCCGAGGCCGTCCGCGTGCAGGCGCAGACCTTCGAGCGCCTGGTCACCGGCCAGCTGCGCGAGACCGTCGGTGCGCAGCCGGGCCAGGACCCGGTCGCCCACTACCTGGCGGTGCTGGCCGACAAGACCGGCTCGCTGGTCGCGACCTCCGCGCGCTTCGGCGCCTCCTTCGCCGGGGCCGACGCCGAGCTGGTCGGCGCGCTCACCGCGTTCGGCGAGGAGGTCGGCGTCGCCTTCCAGCTCTCCGACGACCTGCTGGACATCGTCAGCACCGACGGCGCGTCCGGGAAGTCGCCCGGCACCGACCTGCGCGAGGGCGTCGCCACCCTGCCGGTGCTCTTCGCCCTCGCCGGCGACGACCCGGCCGAGGCCCGGCTGCGCGAGCTGGTCGCCGGCCCGATCGTCGACGACGCGGCGCACGCCGAGGCGCTGGCCCTGCTCCGCGGTTCGGCGTCGCTGGCCCGCGCCACCGCCGTCACCGAGGAGTACGCCGACCGGGCCCGCGCCCGGCTGGCCGGCGTGCCCGACGGCGAGGTGCGCGAGGCGCTGTCCGCGCTGTGCACCTACGTGGTGACCCGCACCAGCTGATCTGCACGACCGGTCCGGCCCGGGGATGCTGGAGGTGATGAACAGCCTCTCCCGGTCGTCCACCGCCCTCACCGCCGTCCTGCTGCTGGCCGGCTGTGGCAGCTCGTCCGGTGGTGCTGGGGAGGGAACCGGCCCCGACGAGGCCGTCACCAGCCCGCCGTCCGGTGCGCCGGCCCTGGACGTCGAGGTCATCGCCGACGGGCTGGACCACCCGTGGGACGTCGTCCGGGCGCCCGACGGCACCCTGCTGCTCGACGAGCGGGCCGGCGGGTTCGCCGCCGTCCGGCCCGACGGGCGGGTGCAGGAGGTGGACGCCGACCTCGGTGACCTGTTCGTCGCCGGCGAGACCGGCCTGATGGGTCTGGCCCTGGACCCGGCGTTCACCGACAACCGGCGCTTCTACACCTGCCAGGGCGTGCAGGGTGGCGGGGCCGCGTCGATCGAGGTCGTCGCCTGGACCGTCACCGACGACTGGTCCGGTGCCTCCCGGGTCGACGACCCGCTGGTCGGTGGCATCCCGGTCAACGAGGACAGCGGCCGACACGGCGGGTGTCGTCTGGTCTTCGCCCCCGACGGCGCCCTGCTCGTCGGCACGGGGGACAACGCGGTCGGCACCAACCCGCAAGACCTCGGGTCGCTGGCCGGGAAGGTGCTCCGGGTCGACCCGGCCACCGGGGAGGCGCTGCCCGACAACCCGTTCGTCGGCACGGACGGCGCGGCGGACCGGATCTGGACGTACGGGCACCGGAACGTGCAGGGCCTGGCCGTGCGCCCGGACTCCGACCAGGTCTTCTCGGTCGAGCACGGGCCCGACCGGGACGACGAGGTCAACCTGCTGCAGCCCGGCGGCAACTACGGCTGGGACCCCGTGGGGCAGGGGGAGTACGACGAGAGCGTCCCGATGACCGACCCGGAGCTCGGGGACGTCGTCCCGGCGGTCTGGAGCTCCGGGGCCCCGCCCATCGCGCCGAGCGACGGCACCTTCCTCGACGGTGACCAGTGGGCCGACTACGACGGGCTCCTCCTGCTCGGAGCGCTGCGCGGGGAACACGTCCTCGCGCTCCGCCTTGACGACGCCGGTGCCCTCGTCGAGCAGTTCCGGCTGCCGGAGCTGGACGGCACCTACGGACGGATCCGCACGGTGGAACAGGGCACCGACGGCGCCCTCTACGTCACCACCGACAACGGTGGTGGCGAGGACGTCGTCCTGCGGGTCACCCCCCGGCGCTAACCCGCCCGGACACCCGGGCCGGCACCGGCGTCCCGGCCGGCAGCAGGGGGTCGGGCACGGGGTCGCCGAAGACCGTGTGCACGGGGAGCACGCCACCCCAGACCGGCGTACCCAGGTCCCGCTCGTCGTCCCCGGGCGGGCCGCTGCGGGCCTTGACGCTGGCCTCGCCGAGGTGGAGCGCCAGTACGGCCGTGGCGGCGAGCTCCCTGCGGTCGGGCAGTCGGGTGGTGCTCCAGGAGCCCGGCGCCAGGTGCTCGGTCAGCACGGTCAGCCCGTGCCGGCGCTCGTCCGGGTCGGTGAGCAGTCGCAGCACGCCGTGCACCACGGCGCAGCGGTAGTTCATCGAGTGGTGGAAGACCGAGCGTGCGTAGACGACACCGTCGAGCAGCGTGACGGTGAAGCAGACCGGCGCCCCGGCCGCGGCGGCCCGGAGCGTCGCCGCCCCGGTCGATCCGTGCAGGTAGAGCGTCTCGCCGTCCCGGCCGTACCCGGTGGGGAGCACCACCGGGGCGTCCCCCAGCTGTACGCCGAGGTGGCCGACGAGCCCGGCGTCGAGCACCGCGTAGAGCTCGGCCCGGTCGGTGCGGGCTCGCACGGGATTGCGGCGGACCGTGCTGCGGGTGGTCGGGGAGAGCGGTGCGGTGTCCACGCCGATCAGCCTGACCGCGCCTGTGGCATCGTCCCAGGTCCAATCCGTCGCTGTTCCGGCAGTCCACTTCGGAGGGTGCTCGTGGTCGAGGTGCCGCCTGTCGTGCTCGATCGGAGCGCGCCCACCCCGTTGTCGGTGCAGCTCGCCGACGCGTTGCGCGCCGGGGCCGTGGGGGGCGCGCTCCGCCCGGGCGACCGACTGCCCTCGACCCGCGAGCTGGCCCGTGCGCTGGCGGTGAGCCGCACGGTCACGGCGGCCGCCTACGAGCAGCTGCTCGCCGAGGGCTGGGTCGCGGGCCGCCGCGGTGCGGGCACCTTCGTCGTCGGCTCGGCACCCGCTCCCCGGCCGGTGGCTGCGCCGGTCCGGCGGGCGGTGGCACCGCGGCCGATGGTGGACCTGCGTCCGGGCACTCCCTGCCTCGAGGTGCTCGATCGCGCCGCCTGGCGGCGGGCCTGGCGAGCGGCCGGTGACCAGCCGCCGGACGCCGCGCCCGACCCCGCCGGCGACCCGGCGTTCCGGGTCGCCGTCGGCGAGCACCTGCTCCGGCACCGCGGGCTGCTCACCGACGGGAACTCCGTGCTGGCGACCGCTGGCACGTCCGCAGCGGTGGCGGAGATCGCCCGCACCCTGCCGCCGGGCAGCCGGGTCGGCGTCGAGGACCCCGGCTACCAGCGGGTCGTCGGCGCGCTGCGGGATGCCGGGGTCGCGGTGGTGCCGCTCCGGGTGGACGACGACGGGCTGGTCGTGGACGAGGTGCCGGTGGGGCTCGCCGCCGTCTACTGCACGCCGGCCCACCAGTACCCGCTGGGCCGGCGGCTCTCCGCGGCGCGGCGGGGCCGGCTGGTCGCCCGCGCCCGGGCGGAGGGCTGGTGGGTGCTGGAGGACGACTACGACGGCGAGCTGCGCTACGACGTCGCCCCGCTGCCGCTGCTCGGTGCGCTCGGCCCGGACGTCGTCGTGCACCTCGGGACGACGAGCAAGATCGTCAGCCCCACGCTCGGGGTGGGTTGGCTCGTGGCGCCTGCGCCGCTGCGTACGGAGCTCGTGGCCGGCCGCACCGCCACAGGCACTCGCCCGGCGCGGGCCGGTCAACGGGTGTTCGCCGGGCTGGCCGCCTCCGGGGACCTGGCCCGGCACCTGCGCCGACTGCGCCGTGAGCTGACCGTGCGCCGCGGGCTCGTCCTCGCCGCCGTCGCCGCCGGCGGCCTGCGCGCCACGGGCGACCCGGCCGGGGCCCACGTGCTGGTGCCGCTGCCCGATGCGGAGACCGAGGCCGCGGTGGTGGCGGCCGCCGCCGCGCGGGGGATCGCGCTGGACGGGCTCGCCCGGCATCTGGTGGGGGAGGGACCGGCCGGGCTCGTGCTCGGGTTCGCCGCCCCTGGGCGCGCGGAGCTCACCGCTGCGCTGCCGGTGCTGTCCGAGCTGCTCCGGAGCCGGTGAACGCCAGTGGCCCAGAACCCTGGGGGTTCTGGGCCACTGGCGTTCAGTGCTGGGGTCAGGCGCTGACGGTCCAGCTGTCGCCGCCGGCCAGCAGCGCGTCGAGGTCGGCCGGCTGCTGCGCGGCGGCGTCCTCGAGCTGGTCGGCCATCATCCGCTCGTAGGAGGGCTTGGCCACCGACCGGAACACACCCATCGGCGTGTAGCGCAGGTCCTGGCTGGAGAGCCGGGACAGCGCGAACGCGTAGGCCGGGTCCTCCCGGTGCGCGTCGTGCGCCACGATCTCCGACGGGTCGACCTGGTTGGTCTCGGCGATCCGCAGGCCGCCGAAGTCGTCGCGGACCACGCACGAGGCGCCGTCCGGGCCGAACACCAGCGGCTCGCCGTGCACCAGCGGGATCGTCCACATCGGGCCCGTGGTCGGGTCCTTGAGCAGCTCGAACGCGCCGTCGTTGAAGATGTTGCAGTTCTGGTAGATCTCCACCAGCGACGTGCCCTGGTGCTCGGCGGCCTGCCGGAGCACCTCGGTCAGCCCCTTGCGGTCGGAGTCCATCGCTCGCCCGACGAAGGTGGCGTCGGCGCCCAGCGCCAGCGACACCGGGTTGAACGGGTGGTCCAGCGAGCCCATCGGCGTGGACTTGGTGACCTTGCCGATCTCGCTGGTGGGCGAGTACTGGCCCTTGGTGAGCCCGTAGATCCGGTTGTTGAACAGCAGGATCGTCATGTTCACGTTGCGGCGCAGCGCGTGGATCAGGTGGTTGCCACCGATCGAGAGGGCGTCGCCGTCGCCGGTGACGACCCACACCGACAGGTCCGGGCGGGACGCGGCCAGGCCGGTCGCGATCGCCGGCGCGCGGCCGTGGATCGAGTGCATCCCGTAGGTGTTCATGTAGTACGGGAAGCGCGAGGAGCACCCGATGCCGGACACGATGACCATGTCCTCGCGGGCGATGCCCAGGCTCGGCAGGAAGCTCTGGACGGCGTTGAGGATGACGTAGTCACCGCAGCCAGGGCACCAGCGGACCTCCTGGTCGGTCTTGAGGTCCTTGGCCTTGAGCGTGGCGTTCTTCTCACCGGCCAGCTCGACCGACCGGTTGATCGCGTCGGCGATGGGGCCGGGGGCCGGCATCCCCAGGTCGTGCACGTGGGCATCGAGGGCAGTCACGAGATGGCTCCGTTCCCGGCCGCGACGGCGGCCGGAGTGCTGGTGCTGTCGATGACGTCCTGCAGGACCCCGGCGAGCTCGGCGGCCCGGAAGGGCAGCCCGCGCACCTGGGTGTGGCTGACGACGTCGATGAGGTACTTCGCCCGCAGCACCATGGCCAGCTGCCCGAGGTTCATCTCCGGGCAGATCACCCGGTCGTACCGGGCGAGGATCTCGCCGAGGTCGGCCGGGAGCGGGTTGAGGTGGCGCAGGTGGACCTGGGCGATCGACCGGCCCGACGCGCGGATCTGCCGGCAGGCCGCCCCGATCGGCCCGTACGTGGAACCCCAACCGATGACCGCGACCCGCGCATTCCCGTCCGGGTCGTCGACCTCGGTGGCCGGGATCGACGCGGCGATGCCGTCGATCTTGGCCTGCCGGGTGCGGGTCATGAAGTCGTGGTTGGCCGGGTCGTAGGAGATGTTGCCGGTCTTGTCGGCCTTCTCCAGCCCGCCGATCCGGTGCTGCAGGCCGGCGGTGCCGGGCACCGCCCAGGCGCGGGCCAGGGTCTCCGGGTCGCGCAGGTAGGGGAGGAACTCACCCTCGGTGCCGTCCTCCGCGCTGCCGTTGGGCGCGGTGGCGAAGTCCACCCGCAGGTCGGGCAGCTCCGTGACGTCCGGGATCGACCACGGCTCGGCCCCGTTGGCCAGGTAGCCGTCGGAGAGCAGCATCACCGGGGTGCGGTAGGTCAGCGCGATCCGCACCGCCTCGAGGGTGGCGTCGAAGCAGTCGCCGGGGGAGCGCGGGGCGATCACCGGGACCGGCGCCTCGCCGTTGCGGCCGTAGAGGGCCTGCAGCAGGTCCGACTGCTCGGTCTTGGTGGGCAGCCCGGTCGACGGGCCGCCGCGCTGGACGTCGACGATCAGCAGCGGCAGTTCGGTCATCACCGCCAGTCCGATCGTCTCGGCCTTGAGCGCGACACCGGGCCCCGACGTCGTCGTCACGCCCAGCGCGCCACCGAACGACGCCCCCAGGGCGGCGCCGATGCCGGCGATCTCGTCCTCGGCCTGGAAGGTGCGCACGCCGAAGGACTTGTGCTTGGACACCTCGTGCAGGATGTCGCTGGCCGGGGTGATCGGGTAGGCGCCCAGGAACACCGGCAGGCCCGAGCGGTGCCCGGCGGCGATGATCCCGTAGGCCAGCGCCTGGTTGCCGGAGATGTGCCGGTACTTCCCCGGCGCCATCTTGGCCGGCTTCACCTGGTAGGAGACGGCGAAGGCCTCGGTGGTGTCGCCGTAGTTGTAGCCGGCGCGGAAGGCGGCGATGTTCGCCGCGGCGATCTGCGGCTTGCGGCGGAACTGGCGCTCCAGGAAGCGGACGGTGCCCTCGGTGGGGCGGTGGTACATCCAGCTGAGCAGACCGAGCGTGAACATGTTCTTGCTCCGCTCGGCCTCCTTCTTGCCGAGACCGGAGTCCTTGAGCGCCTCGAGGGTGAGGCTGGTCAGCGGCACGCTCACCAGCTGCCAGCTCTCCAGCGAGCCGTCCTCCAGCGGGTTGGCGGCGTAGCCGACCTTGGCCAGGTTCCGGGCGGTGAACTCGTCGGAGTCGGCGATGATCAGCCCGCCGCCCGGGAGGTCGGGGAGGTTGGCCTTCAGCGCGGCCGGGTTCATCACGACCAGCACGTCGGGGGCGTCCCCGGGGGTCATGATGTCGTGGTCGGCGAAGTGCAGCTGGAAGGAGCTGACCCCCGGCAGGGTGCCCGTTGGCGCCCGGATCTCGGCGGGGAAGTTCGGCAGGGTCGACAGGTCGTTGCCGAAGGAGGCCGTCTCGCTGGTGAAACGGCCTCCGGTCAGCTGCATGCCGTCGCCGGAGTCGCCGGCCAGACGGATGACGACGCGGTCGAGCTCGACGACGCTCTTCACCAGGCCGCCGGGGGCGGAGCTGGGCACGGTCGGGTCCACGGCGGGGTGCATGCCGGGGGCAACGCCGTCCGCGGCCGAGCTGATTCCGGGAGTGGTGCCAGTCATCTGTGAGGTACCTCCGGCTCGCCAGGTTACGTGCGGGTTGCGGGCGCCGGACCGGTCGCGCGTGAACGTGAGGGACCGCACAGCGGGTCGCCTGTCCGCACAGCAGCTCCCCAGGTCGCCGGGGAACGGGTGCGGGGCCGCCTCCGTTCTGATGGTCGTGCAACGGTGGAACAACGGTCTGAAGACGGCGGTCCTGCTCGGCCTGATGGCCGGCGCGATCCTGCTGGTCGGCAGCTTCTTCGGCCGGGGCGGGCTGTTCATCGCCCTCGTGGTCGCGCTCGGCGTCAACGGCTACGCGTACTTCAACTCCGACAAGCTCGCGCTGCGGGCGATGCGCGCCTTCCCGGTGACCGAGACGCAGGCGCCGCAGCTGTACGCCATCGTGCGGGAGCTGGCCACCGAGGCGCGCCAGCCGATGCCCCGGCTCTACGTCAGCCCCACCGATCAGCCCAACGCCTTCGCCACCGGTCGCAACCCACGCAACGCCGCGGTCTGCTGCACCCAGGGGATCCTGGAGCTGCTGGACCGCCGCGAGCTGCGCGGGGTGCTCGCCCACGAGCTCTCGCACGTCTACAACCGCGACATCCTGATCAGCTCGGTCGCCGGCGCCATGGCCACGGTCATCACCTACCTGGCGCACATGGCGATGTTCGCCTCGCTGTTCGGTGGCCGCTCCGACGACCGGGGCGGCGGGGGCGCGCTGGGGAGCCTGCTGCTGGTGTTCCTCGGTCCGATCGCCGCCGGCCTGGTGCAGATGGCGGTCAGCCGCAGCCGGGAGTACCAGGCCGACGCGTCCGGCTCCGAGCTCTCGCAGGACCCGCTGGCGTTGGCCAGTGCCCTGCGCAAGCTCGAGCGGGGGGTGGCCGTGCGGCCGCTGCCGCAGGACGACCAGCTGGTCACCCAGAGCCACCTGATGATCGCCAACCCGTTCCGCGGGTCGGGGATGGCCTCGATGTTCGCCACCCACCCGCCGATGCCGCAGCGGATCGCCCGGCTGGAGGAGATGGCCCGCCAGCTCGGCCAGTAGTGGAAGGACCCCCGTCCCCCTCACCGCTCGCAAGCTCGCGGCGAGCCTCTGGACGGGGGCCGTTCCATCACGTCACCAGGGGGCCGTGCCGTCAGCTCAGCGGTAGTTGTCGAACTGCAGGGCGACGTCGAGGTCCTTGCTCTTCAGCAGCTGCTGCACCGCCTGGAGGTCGTCGCGCTTCTTGCCGCTGACCCGCAGCTGGTCGCCCTGGATCTGCGCCTGCACGCCCTTGGGGCCCTCGTCGCGGATGAGCTTCGCGATCTGCTTGGCCTTGTCCGAGGCGATGCCCTGCTGGATCGTCGCGGAGATCTTGTAGCTCTTGCCGGAGGCCTGCGGCTCCCCGGCGTCCAGCGCCTTCATCGAGATCCCGCGCTTGACCAGCTTCTCCTTGAAGACCTCCAGCGCGGCCGCCACCCGCTCCTCGGTGTCGGCGGTCAGCGTGACGCCGTCCTCGCCGGCCCAGGCGATCGAGGCGTTGACGCCCCGGAAGTCGAACCGCTGGGAGAGCTCCTTGCCGGCCTGGTTCAGGGCGTTGTCGACCTCCTGCCGGTCGACCTTGCTCACCACGTCGAAGGACGCATCGGCCATCTCGGTTCCTCCTCTGCCGCGGTCGGCCACCGACCGGTACCCCGGTGGGCGGCCGACCCTCGTCTTGTACTCTCTCCTCCGTACCACCACGGCGGGTTGCCCGAGTGGCCAATGGGAGCGGACTGTAAATCCGTCGGCTTAGCCTACGAAGGTTCGAATCCTTCACCCGCCACACCTGGTACGAACGGCCCCCGACCACCGGTCGGGGGCCGTTCTGTCTCCCCGGACGTGTCTCAGCGTGCGGGCCTCACGGTGCCGTGGGGGCCCGGGCGCTGGCCACCGCGGTGCGCTCCAGCGGCTCCCCGGCCAGGAACAGCCACCCGAAGGCGATCTCCACGACCCGCGTGCAGCGCACCGTCACCTCGGCACCGTCGGTGACCGCCGACCACGCGTCCAGCCGCACCCCGGCGTCGGCGAGCTGGTCGGCGACCGCCGCCTCGGCTCCCGCGCGGGTCAGCGGCAGCTCCGTGCCCACGCCCTGGCGGTAGACGGCTGCCTCATCGGCCTGGTTGGCCGCCGCCAGCGCGGCGCCGTCGCACACCGACTGCACCTCCTGCTGCTCGAGGAAGGCGTCGGAGGCGGCGACGGCGCCGAGCACCATCAGTGCCGCGACCAGCCAGCACACCAGGACGAAGGGCAGCGTCGACCCGGCCTCCGGGTCGGGGCGGGCCCGGTCGGCACCGAGTGGGCGGGCAGGCACCGGGGCAGCGTAGGGCCCGCGCGCCGGCCCACGCACCGTCGTCCACCGGTTGTGGACGGCACCTGTGGACGATGTGGACGACGGGCGCCTCGGACCCCGGGCGACCGGGGTGGGCCTGTGGACGACGCCCGGGCGGGTGCGCCGCCGCCCCCCAGACTGCCCGCATGGCGATCGAGGTGGTCCCTGCCCGGCTGTACGAGCTGGCGCAGGTGCTGGAGGCGGCGGCCGGGCAGGTCGGCCGCTCGGGGCAGGCGGTACCCGCAGCTGCGGTCGGTGGCCCCGTCGGCCCGGCGGTGACGGCGTGCAGCGAGACGCTCCGCACGGCGGCCGGGTGCCTGGCGGCCGAGCTGACCTGGCTCGGTGGCGCCGTGGCCGCCGCGGCCGACTCCTGGCTCGGGCTGGACGGCTCGGTCCTGCCGGTGCGCGGGGAGGGCTCGCCCCGGTGACCGTCGGACTGCCGAGACCGGTGGACCTCCCCGACCCCCCGGGATCGGCGACGGCGCTCGGTGCGGCCCTGGACGACCTGGGATCCGCTGCCTTCGCGGCCGGCCTGGCCGTCCACCTGCTCGGACCCGCCACGGTGCTGACCGGCTGGCAGGGCGCCGATGCGCGCGTCGCGGCCGGTGAAGTGGCAGCCGCACTCGGCGTCGCCGACGAGCTGCACCGGTGCCTGACCGTGGCGCTGAGCCGGCTGGGCGAGCACCACGACCTGTGGCTGGGTGCCCTCGCCCGGCTGCAGGGGCTGCGTGCGGACCAGGCCGCGGACTTCGCGCAGGCCCGCGCCGAGTTCGGGCGGTTGCTCGCCGCCACCCACCGCGGCGACGGCACGGCCGAGCCGCAGGCCCAGGCGCTGGTGGACCGCCTCGTGGCCGCGGAGGAGGCCCGGTGCACCGAGCACGCAGGCCTGCTGGCCGACCTGGACGGGGACGCGGCCGAGGTCGCCGCGCTGCTGGCTGCTGCGAGCCAGGGACTGGGCGGCAGCGGGCGCACCGGGTCGGCCACCGGCGTCACGGTGCACCTGGCCGGGCTCCTGCCGGGGTGGGGCCGCGGGGCGCTGACCACGATGGGCGTCACTGCGGCGACCGAGCTCACCGGCCCGGGCACCGCTGCCGACGTCCGCGACGCCACCGTCCGCTGGGCCGATGCCGTGGCGGTGCCCGCGGTGGCCGAGGCATTCCTCACCGCCCTGGGCGCGGAGGGGCTCACCTTCCTGCTCGCGCTGCTCCACCAGCAGGCCGGCACGGGGGAGGAGGTGCCGCTCGCCGGGTTGCTGGCCACCGCGCTCACCGTGGGCGGGGCCGGCGGTGAGCCCGCTCCCCGGGTGCGCGAGGTGCTCGCCGCGACCGCGCTGCCGGTGCACGACCGCGATCCGCGGCACGACGAGCTCGCCGTCGGCATGGGGGTCGTGCTCGCCGCGCCCGGCGCCGGGCCGGCACTGGCGGGCGCGTGGGGCCGGCGGCTGCTCGAGCGCGAGGCGGCGCAGGGGGAGCGCGCCGTGGACCGGGTCGCCGCCGGGCGGCCGGACCCGGTGGCGGCGGCGCTGACCGCCGTGGTCCGGGCCGGGGACCCGGAGGCGGCGGGCCGGATGCTCCACGCGTCGTCCGCCTGGGACGTCGTGCTGCGCCGGGGCTGGGACGACGGCGGCCGGGCCGCCGTGGCGCTGGTCGACCTGGCCGCCGACTCGGCCGACGCCGACCACGTCGCCCGCAGCGCGTTGCAGGCGCTGGGGGCAGGCCTCGACCCGGCCGGTGGAGGAACCGGGGAGCCGGTCGACCTCGGGACGCTGGGCCAGCTGGCCGGCAGGATCGGGAGCCTGCTGGCCGGGCAGCCGGAGCTGCTCGGCCGCGAGCTCGCCGCCGCGGGCACCGGGGAGGACCTGACATCGGCGCAGGTGACCGGCCTCCGCGGGCTCGGGCTGCTGCTCACCGAGTCGGCGGCCGAGCAGCGGGTGACCAGCAGCCTGGTCGGCGGGCTGGCACTCGGTGGGGAGCACCGCGCCGAGACGGCCGGCGCCCTGGTGGCGGTGCAGGAGTACGGGCACCGGGCCCGGTACGCGCTGCGCTTCGCGCAGGTCCTCGTCGACACCCGCTCCCGGGAGGGCGTCTACGGGCTGGTCACCGCACCGGTGGACCTGGTCCGCCGGGCGAGGGTCGCCACCGGACTCGGCGTGCTCGTCGACGCCGGCGGGGTGCTGCTGCAGTCGGACGGGCGGATCCGGATCGAGCCCGACGACGGACCGGTCCGCACGGCCGAGGACGCCGGGCAGCTGGCGGCCGTCGTCGTCACCGGGGCGGCCGGGGTGCGGCCGTCCGGGGTGGGGACACCCGCGGGCCGCACCGCCGTCGACGCCGGGAGCGCGGCGTTCGCCCGCGCCTCGGGGGTCCTGACGCTGCCCACGCTGCCGGACCGGTACACCGGGAGCACGACGGGAGCGCTGGTCCACGACGTGGTAGAGGGGCTGGTCTCCGACGCCCTCGGGCCTCCGTCGGAGGGGGAGCGCCGTCGCCGCTGAGTCGTTCCCTCGATCGATGACGAACTTCGGGTCATTAGTTACGCTGTGTCACGACACTTCGGAACGTTCCGACACGTCGGTGGATGGGCTTGCTCGAACGAGTGACCTTCTGCAATGTGATCACTGCGGTGTGTTGCCGGACGACGCTCTGCCCCCGCGTGGGCCGCTGCCGCTCAGCGAGAACTGACAGAGCAGACCGTCATGCCCCGAGGAGACATCATGCCCACCGTCACCAGCTCGTCCGTCGTCCGCACCGCCACCGCCGACCGCGGTTGGCGCTGGCTGTGAGGTGAGGCGGACACCCGATGGGGCGGGGTGCGAGACGCCCCGCCCCATCGGGTGAGCTGCCTTCGTCCGGAGTCCGTGCGCTGTTACCTTCGGCGGGCCCGACCCTCCTCCGACAGGCAGGCTGACGTTGGCCGATCATCCGGCCCCTGACGTGCGGGGGCGTTCCCCGCTGAGCCGTCCCTGGACCCTCGCCGTCCTGGCCGGTGCCGTCGCGGTCGGCAGCGCGTGGGCGACCATCCCGGGTGAGGCGACCAGCCCGCCGGTCGTCCTGGTCCTCGTCCTGTTCGGCGCCCTGATGATCGCCGAGTCGGTCCAGCTCGGCATCGAGTTCCGGCGGCAGACCATCTCCCTGGCCCCGACCGAGATCGCCCTGGTCGTGGGCCTGGTCGAGGTCGGCGGGGTGTGGACCGCCGTGACCCGGGTCGCCGCCCTGGTCGTCGTGCTCGGGGTCAGGCGCACCCCGCCCGCGAAGGTCGCCTTCAACGCCGCGCTGGCGGTGATCGAGCTGTCCGCCGCGCTGGCGGTCCTCCACGTCCTGCCGCCGGGTGACCTGGAGGACCCGCTCACCTGGCTGTCGCTGATGCTGGCCGTGCTGGCCACGCACGTGGTCGGCATGGTGGGGGTCGGCCTGGCCATCACCCTCACGGAAGGCCTCCCGGGCTGGCCCTTCTGGGCTGCTGCGCTCCCCAACGCGCTGTTCGGCCCGCTGTGCGTCGTCGTGGCGGTGATCGCGCTGATGCTGGTGGAGGAGACCCCTTGGGCCTGGGCGCTGATCGTGCCGATGGTGCTCGGCGCGCTCGTCATCTTCCGGCAGTCGGCCCGGGCGGCCCGGGAGCGGCGGACGGTGCAGCGGGTCTACGACTTCGCCCGCCGCGTCGAGCTGGTCACCCCGGACGAGGCGGGCACCCGGGAGATCGTCCGTGCGGTCCGCGAACTGCTCAACGCCGAGCGCGTGGCGCTGTGGCTGCCGCCGTACCTGGACGAGGGGCCGCAGCTGATCGTCGACACCGCCGGCGGCGAGGTCGCCTGGTACGACGGACCGGGCGACCCCGACGACCTGCTGCGCCGGAGGGCGGTCGCACCCGGGGTGGAGGGCTCGCTGCTGGTCACCTCGGCCCGCGCGGACGCCGACGAGCTGGCCGCCCTGTCCCGGCGGGGCGCCCACGAGGTGCTGGGCGCGCCGGTCGCCACGGCCGCCGGGGAACCGGGCTACCTCGAGGTCTGCGACCGGCGCAGCGACGCCGAGGCCTTCGCATCGGGCGATCGGTCCGCCCTGGAGTCGATGCTGACCCACGTCAACGCGGCGATCCGGCAGCAGCAGCTCCTCGGCCAGATCCGGCACGACGCCGACCACGACCGGCTCACCGGCCTGCCCAACCGGCAGCGGCTGGCCGCGGAGATCGACGCGCTGCTGCAGGCCGAGCCCGAGACCGCTCGCGTCGGCCTCGTGCTGGCTGCGCTGGACGGCTACACCAACGTCACCGACACCCTGGGGCACGCCGCCAGTGACGAGCTGCTGATGGTGACCGCGGGGCTGCTGCGGGAGCACGCTCCGCCGCAGGCCGTGCTGGCCCGCATGGAGGGCGGCCAGTTCGCCGTCCTGCTGCCGGGGCTCTCCCTCGCGGCCACCGAGCGGGCCGCCCGCCGGCTGCGGGAGGCGGCCTCCACCCGCGCCCAGGTCGCCGGGCTGCACCTGGAGGTCTCCCTGACCATCGGCGTGGCCGCCGCGCCGGTGCACGGGTCGGACGCGGGGGCGCTGATCCAGCGGGCCGACGTCGCGCTGCTGGCCGCGCACGGGTCCAGCGGCGTCGCCACGTACCACCCGGTGCTGGACCAGCAGAGCCTGCGCCGGCTCCAGCTGGGCACGGAGCTGCAGGCGGCGATCGCCGAGGGGCAGATCACAGTGGTGTTCCAGCCGATCGTGGAGACCCGCACCTCCGACATCGTCTCGGTCGAGACGCTGGTCCGCTGGGCCCACCCCCGGTACGGCGACGTGCCCCCGGACGACTTCATCGCCCTGGCCGAGCAGATCGGCCGCATCGGGTCGCTCACCGACCACGTGCTCGACCGGGCGCTCGACCGCTGCCGG
The DNA here is from genome assembly GCF_054050915.1 of Modestobacter sp. SYSU DS0875. Classification (NCBI taxonomy): domain Bacteria; kingdom Bacillati; phylum Actinomycetota; class Actinomycetes; order Geodermatophilales; family Geodermatophilaceae; genus Modestobacter; species Modestobacter sp. SYSU DS0875. The sequence goes on from NZ_JBJHAH010000004.1 coordinate 31,548, forward strand.
CGCTGGCTGGACCAGGACATCGCGTTGTCGGTGGCGGTCAACCTCTCCGCCCACTGCCTCGCCGAGCCGGACCTGGTCGACCGGGTGCGCCACGCGCTGCGGCACCACGGGGTCCCCGGGGAGCTGCTCACCCTCGAGCTCACCGAGGGCAGCGTCGTCGACGACACCGTGCGCAACAGCACCGTGCTGGCCGACCTGCACGCACTGGGGCTGCGGCTGTCGATGGACGACTTCGGCACCGGCTACTCCTCGCTGTCCCAGCTGCGCGCGCTCCCCATCGACGAGCTGAAGATCGACAAGAGCTTCGTGCTGGGCATGTCGACCAGCCAGAACGAGTCCTTCATCGCCCGCTCGATCGTCGAGCTCGCGCACAACCTCGGTCTCCGGGTGGTCGCCGAGGGTGTGGAGGACGAGGTGACCCGCGACCTGCTGGCCCAGATGGGCTGCGACAAGGTGCAGGGCTTCCTGGTCAGCCGGCCGCTGCCCGAGGACCGGCTGGAGGGCTGGCTGCTGGCCCGCACCGGGGTGCGCACCGCCGCGCCGGGTGGCACCCACCGCCGGTTGTTCGTCCGGACCTGAGGAAGGACCCCGTCCCCCTCGCCCTTCGCAGGCTCAGGGCGAGCCTCCGGCCGGGGCCGCTCGCGGCGCCTGTTACAGTTTCCCGGCGTGGTCGAGGGGGGCCGCCGAGTCGCAGAGAGCGGCTTGGTAGAGTTCCCATCGCTCCCGAGCAACGCCCCTTTAGCTCAGTCGGCAGAGCGTCTCCATGGTAAGGAGAAGGTCTACGGTTCGATTCCGTAAAGGGGCTCGTACGATCGAGTACCGACCACCGGTCCAGTCGCGAGACCGGGCCGCACGGTCACCCGGCGGTGTAGCTCAGCCTGGTAGAGCAAGCGGCTCATAATCGCTGTGTCACCGGTTCAAGTCCGGTCACCGCTACTCCAGACGGACCCCGTTCTCGGGGTCCGTCGTCGTGTCCGGCACCTGTCGGGCACGGGCACCACCCACTGACCAGAACAAGGCGAGGACACACTCATGGCCGCCACAGACGTCCGTCCGAAGATCACCCTGGCGTGCCAGGAGTGCAAGAACCGCAACTACATCACCCGCAAGAACCGGCGGAACGACCCCGACCGGATCGAGCTGAAGAAGTACTGCCCGACCGACCGCAAGCACACGCTGCACCGCGAGACCCGCTGACCCCAGCGGACGTCGAGGCGAGAGGGCGGGAGCATGGCGCTGGACCCAGGACTGGTCGGGCGCAGCTACCCGCCCTCTGCCGTCTACGAGGTCGGGCGGGAGAAGATCGCCGAGTTCGCCACCGCGCTCGGTGACCCCGACCCGGTCTACCGCGATCCGGCCGCGGCGCAGGCGCTCGGCCACCCCGACGTGATCGCGCCGCCCACCTTCGCGATCGTGCTGAGCCTGGGGGCCGGCAACGTGGTCGTCGAGGACCCGGACGTGGGAATCGACTACGGCCGTGTGGTGCACGGCGAGCAGCGCTTCACCCATCACCGTCCCGTCCGGGCCGGCGACCGGCTGGTGGCCACCGCCACCATCGACGCGGTGCGGTCCGTGGCCGGCAACGACATGCTGACCACCCGGGTCGACCTGGCCACCGAGGGCGGCGAGCCGGTCTGCACCACCCGCTCGATGCTCGTCGCCCGGGGCACCGCGTGACCCGGCTGCGCGCCGCGGACGTCGCCGTCGGCACCGAGCTCCCGGAGCAGACCTCACGGGTCACCCGCGCGGACCTGGTCCGCTATGCCGGTGCCTCGGGCGACTTCAACGTCATCCACTGGAGTGACCGCGTGGCCGGCGAGGTCGGCCTGCCCGGCGTCATCGCCCACGGCATGCTCACCGCCGGTCTGGCGGCCAGGGCGGTCACCGCGTGGGCGGGCGACCCGGGTGCGGTCGTCGACTACCACGTCCGGTTCAGCCGGCCGGTCGTGGTCCCCGATGACGAGGCCGGCGCGGAGGTCACCGTTCGCGGGCGGGTCGCCGGGTTGCTGGACGACGGTCGGGTCCGCGTCGACCTGACCGTGACCAGCGGTGGCGAGAAGGTGCTCTCCCTGGCCCGCGCCGTCGTCGCGCTCGCCTGAGGCCCGGCTCGGGGACGGCCGTGCGCACGTGACCGCTGCTGTCCGCCCCGCTCCTCGTGGCGGCGGGCCTGGCCGGCCGCGGTCCGGGTGGCGCGGCGGCACCGACCGCCCCGCGGTCCACCTGGCCTCCGGCCTCGCCGCGAACCTCGCACGGTCGCGGGCGCCGAGGTCGTGCGGCGCACCCCGACCTGCGCGCCGCCCCCGCGGTCCTGCGGCGGGCGGGGGTGCTGGACCCGCCGGGAGCTCATCGGGTGAGCGGCCCGGTGCCCCGCCGGAGGGGGTCCCGCCCGGCCGTGTTGGCCAGCGCTCCCGCCGGTCCCGTACACTCGACGACCTGGGGCCAGCTTGACCCCGCCACCGGCGTGCCCCGGGACCCTCTGGGGCCCGGCAGCGCTGCGGCGCGGACCGGTCCCGGGCGGGTGTTCCTGAGGGCGTTCCGGGTGTCCTGCGCGAGCAATGCTCGTGGAGGGCCGAGGGGTGGTCCGCGGGGCTCCTAGGGGTGTAGCTCAATTGGCAGAGCAGCGGTCTCCAAAACCGCAGGCTGCAGGTTCAAGTCCTGTCACCCCTGCCACCGACCGACGACCGGTGCCGAGCCGGCGCAGGCGATCCATCGAGCAGAGCGAGGCGTTGTGAGCGAGAAGGACGGCGAGCCGAACGGCGAGCGGCCTGACGCCGAGCAGTTCGACCGCGAGGCGCCGGGCGTCGACGACGCCGCCGAGCTCGAGGCGGCCGAGGCGGAGCTCGCCGACGAGGCGGAGACCGACGAGGACAAGGTCGTCACCACCCCCACCCGCCCGCAGCGCGACGCCGGCCGAGCGGGCGGCCGGCCGGCCGGCCGGCCGGGCGAGGGGCGCACCGGGGAGGGCACCCGTTCGCGGGCGGCCGCCGAGCGGGCGCGCGCCGAGGAGCTGCGGGACAAGCGCAGCATCGGCCGGTTCCTCCGTGAGGTCGTCGCCGAGCTGCGCAAGGTCATCTGGCCGGGCCGCAAGGAGCTGATCACCTACACGACAGTGGTGATCATCTTCGTGGCGGTGATGGTCGCGCTCGTCGCCGGCATGGACATCGTCTTCGCCCAGGGCGTGCTCGCCGTCTTCGGCTGAGCGCCCCGCGAGCTGCACCGAACCCAGGAGGAAGAGACCACGTGACAGACCCCCGCGAGCCCTTCGAGACCGACAACGCCGTCGAGGGCACCGACCTCGACGACGCACGGTTCGACGTGCGCAGCGCCGCCGACCTCGAGACCGGTGCCGACGAGCCCGGCGCAGCCGAGGGGTCCAGCGACACCACCGACCAGGACACCGCGACCGGCGCCTCCGACGTCGTCCCCGAGGTGGAGTCCGGCGAGCCGGACACCCTGGCCGGTGACCCGCTGCCCGCGCCGGCGCCCGACCACGACCCGGTGGTCGCCGAGTCGCTCGAGGTGGCCCAGGAAGCCGACGAGGACCCCCGGGAGGCGCTGCGCTCGACGCTGCGCACCCAGTTCGGCGACTGGTACGTCATCCACTCGTACGCCGGCTACGAGAACAAGGTGAAGACCAACCTGGAGTCCCGCATCACGTCGCTGGACATGGAGGACTACATCTTCCAGATCGAGGTGCCCACCGAGGAGGTCACCGAGATCAAGAACGGCAAGCGGACCCAGGTCAACCGCAAGAAGCTGCCCGGGTACCTGCTGGTCCGGATGGACCTCAACGACGAGTCCTGGGGTGCGGTCCGCAACACCCCCGGGGTCACCGGCTTCGTGGGCGCGACCTCCAAGCCCTCGCCGCTGAGCATCGACGAGGTCGTCAACCTGCTGGTCCCGGCGACCCCGGCCAAGCCCACCGCGGCGGCGACCGAGACCAGCTCGCCCGCTGCCGGTCCGGTTCCCACGGTGGAGTTCGAGGTCGGCGAGTCGGTCACCGTCATGGACGGCCCGTTCGCCACGCTGCCGGCCACCATCAACGAGATCAACGCCGAGCAGCAGAAGCTGCAGGTCCTCGTCTCCATCTTCGGCCGCGAGACGCCGGTCGAGCTCTCGTTCACCCAGGTCGCCAAGATCTAGTAGAAGGGCCCCTTCGTCCCCACCCCTCGCAGGCTCGGGGTGGGACCCTGCGAGAGGGCCGTTCCACCACGTCACCACCGTCAGAAGAAGAAGGAAGTCATGCCCCCCAGGAAGCGGTTGACCGCGGTCATCAAGCTCCAGATCAACGCCGGCGCGGCCACCCCCGCGCCGCCCGTGGGCCCGGCCCTCGGTCAGCACGGCGTGAACATCATGGAGTTCTGCAAGGCGTACAACGCCGCCACCGAGTCGCAGCGCGGCAACGTCATCCCGGTCGAGATCTCGGTCTTCGAGGACCGGTCGTTCACCTTCGTCACCAAGACCCCGCCGGCCGCGCGCATGCTGCTCAAGGCCGCTGGTGTCGAGAAGGGCTCGGGCGAGCCGCACAAGACCAAGGTCGCCACCGTCACCCGCGACCAGGTCCGTGAGATCGCGCAGACCAAGATGGCCGACCTGAACGCGAACGACCTCGACCACGCCGAGAAGATCATCGCCGGCACCGCCCGGTCGATGGGCATCACGGTCCAGTGAGGGAAGCCGCCGGCTGACGGCGGCGTTCCACCACCGGGTCCGTCGGACCCGGACAGCAACTGTGGGAGGGCCTCGCCGGGCCCGCACACCACACGACCCCCGAGCCGGGGGGAAGGAGCACCACCATGGCGAAGCACGGCAAGAACTACCGCAAGGCCGCCGAGCTGGTCGACGCGGACGGGCTGTACAGCCCGCTGCAGGCCGCCGGCCTGGCCAAGCAGACCTCGATCACCAAGTACGACGCGACCGTCGAGGTTGCGATCCGGCTCGGCGTCGACCCGCGCAAGGCCGACCAGATGGTCCGCGGCACGGTCAACCTGCCCCACGGCACCGGCAAGACCGCCCGGGTCATCGTCTTCGCGACCGGCGACAAGGCCGCCGAGGCCGAGGCCGCCGGCGCCGACGTCGTCGGCTCCGACGACCTGATCGAGCGGATCCAGGGCGGCTTCCTGGACTTCGACGCCGCGATCGCGACCCCGGACCAGATGGCCAAGGTCGGTCGCATCGCCCGCATCCTCGGCCCCCGCGGCCTGATGCCGAACCCGAAGACCGGCACCGTGACCCCCGACGTCACCAAGGCCGTCAACGACATCAAGGGCGGGAAGATCAACTTCCGCGTCGACAAGCAGGCCAACCTGCACCTGGTCATCGGCAAGGCGTCCTTCGACGAGACCAAGCTGGTGGAGAACTACGCGGCCGCCCTCGACGAGGTGCTCCGCGCCAAGCCGTCCGCGGCCAAGGGGCGCTACCTCAAGAAGGTCACCATCTCGACGACCATGGGCCCGGGCATCCCGGTCGACCCGAACCGCACCCGTAACCTGACGGTCGACGAGGCCAACGCCTGAGGAAGGATCTCGTCCAGAGGCCGTGACGGCGCCGTCCCCTTCGGGGGCGGCGCCGTTCGCCGTTGCGGGGCTGGTCGCTCGCAGCCGGCAACGGGGCTGCGGTCCCGTGGGCATCCGGCCCGGGAGGCCACACGGGCGCAGCTCCCGGTCGCCGACGACCGGAGGTGGCGGAGGCGGTTGGCGGCGTGGGCCGGGGATGGCGTACTCTTGCCGCTGTTCCCCCCATGACCGCTTGGTCGTCGCACGTCCGCGTGCGATCGAAGGTCCGGATCACCGGACGGCCCGCGCAGGTGGACGGTTCGACGAACGTGTCGGAGCCCGGGTCGGCTGACCCGGAGCGACCGGCCTTCCTCGCCCCGTGCGCCCTGCGCCGGGGCGTTCCTCGTCTCCGGGCCCCGATCGTGCACGTGCGTGCACCGGCCGGTGGTCGCCCGACAGCGAGAGGAGGCCCATGCCCACGCAGGCCAAGGACGCCGCGATCCAGGAGATCACCGAGCGTTTTCAGGCATCCAGCGCGGCCGTGCTCACCGAGTACCGCGGGCTGACCGTGGCGCAGCTGACCGAGCTGCGTCGTTCCCTCGGTGCGGGCAGCAGCTATGCCGTCGTCAAGAACACCCTGACGAAGCGGGCGGCGGACTCGGTCGGTTTCTCCGACCTGGGCCCGCTGCTGAACGGCCCCACCGCGATCGCCTTCATCGACGGCGACCCGGTCGAGGCCGCGAAGGCCATCCGCGACTTCGCGCGGGCCAACCCGTCGCTCGTCGTCAAGGGTGGCGTGGTCGACGGCCGCACGGTCGACGCCTCCGAGGTCACCCGCCTCGCCGACGTCGAGCCGCGCGAGGTCCTGCTGGCCAAGCTGGCCGGCGCGATGAAGGGCAACCTGACCAAGGCCGCCGGGCTGTTCCAGGCCCCGCTGTCGCAGGTCGCCCGTCTGGCGGCCGCGCTGCAGGAGAAGAAGCCCGCCGAGGGTGCTCCTGCCGCCGACGCAACTGCTGCTGCTGACACCACCCCCGAGACCACCGACGCTGCCGCGGACACCGCGGCCAGCGACGCCTGACCCACCAAGGAGACACCATGGCCAAGCTTTCCACCGACGAGCTGCTCGACGCCTTCAAGGAGATGACCCTCCTGGAGCTGTCGGACTTCGTGAAGCAGTTCGAGGAGACCTTCGAGGTCACCGCCGCTGCCCCCGTCGCCGTCGCGGCCGCCCCGGCCGCCGGTGGTGGCGGTGGCGAGGCCGCCGCCGCCGAGCAGGACGAGTTCGACGTCATCCTCGAGGCCGCCGGTGACAAGAAGATCCAGGTCATCAAGGAGGTACGCGGCCTGACCTCGCTCGGCCTCAAGGAGGCCAAGGACCTGGTCGACAACGCGCCGAAGCCGATCCTGGAGAAGGTCGCCAAGGACGCCGCGGAGAAGGCCAAGGCCGCCCTCGAGGGCGCCGGCGCCACCGTCACCGTCAAGTGACCCCCTACCCGGCGTCCCCGGACGCCGGGTACGTCACGGTCACGTGACCCCCTGCCCGGCGGAAGCCGGGCGTGCACGACCCGCCAGGGGCCGTCCTCCGCACGGAGGGCGGCCCCTGCGGCGTGCGCGGGCGGATCGTCCGGTTCCCGGCGTGCCTGCCCGCACCGAGCCGGGGCACTGGCATCATCGACGCGCGGCAGCCCCGCCGGCCCGCACGGTCGGCGTCTCCAGACGCACGGCATCCCGGTCCGACGCCGGGGACCGCGACGGCGCCGGGCACACCGATGGGTGTGTCCCGCGCCGCACCAGCGGCCCGACGTGGACACGGGCGCGTAGCAGGGGTAGGGTCTCCTGTTGCGCTGCCCTCTGACTGCCAGCCCGCCGAAACGGGTCACGAGGGGTGCTCGGGAACGGCTCCGGGCGACCCCGTGTTGACCGTACTGACGGGGCCCGGCATCCGCGGTCAGCCTCGCCGACAACGACGACGACCCAGGACGAACTGCACCCACCGCCCGCACGTCGTGAGGTCCTCGAAAGGACGCATCTTGGCAGGCTCTCGCCCCACCAGCATCACCCCCGGCACCACCGAGTCCCCCAGCAGCACCCCGGCCGCGGTCGAGTTGCAGGCCGGTCCCCGCACCGGTGGCACCGACCACCAGAAGATCCCCGGCGCGCCGCTGCGCGTCTCGTTCGCCAAGATCCACGAGCCGCTCGAGGTCCCCGACCTGCTCGGCCTGCAGACCGCCTCGTTCGAGTGGCTGGTCGGCAGCCCCGTCTGGCGCGCCACCCTCCCCCCCGAGGAGCAGGCCGGCGCCGTCGGCGGTCTGGCCGAGATCCTCGAGGAGATCTCGCCGATCGAGGACTTCAGCGGCTCGATGTCGCTGTCCTTCTCCAACCCGCGCTTCGAGGACGTCAAGGCGTCGCTCGAGGAGTGCAAGGACAAGGACATGACCTACGCGGCGCCGCTGTTCGTCACCGCCGAGTTCATGAACAACACCACTGGCGAGATCAAGAGCCAGACGGTGTTCATGGGCGACTTCCCGATCATGACGAACAAGGGCACCTTCGTCATCAACGGGACCGAGCGCGTGGTCGTCTCGCAGCTGGTCCGCAGCCCCGGCGTCTACTTCGACAAGGCGCTGGACAAGACCTCGGACAAGGACGTCTTCAGCGCCAAGGTCATCCCCAGCCGCGGTGCGTGGCTGGAGTTCGACGTCGACAAGCGCGACACCGTCGGCGTCCGCATCGACCGCAAGCGCCGCCAGCCGGTCAGCGTGCTGCTCAAGGCACTGGGCTGGACCGAGGACCGCATCCGCGAGCACTTCCAGTGGTCGCCCACCATGCTGGCCACCCTGGAGAAGGACCACATCGCCGGCCAGGACGAGGCGCTGCTCGACATCTACCGCAAGCTGCGCCCGGGCGAGCCGCCGACGCGTGAGTCCGCGCAGGCGCTGCTGGAGAACCTGTTCTTCAACCCGAAGCGCTACGACCTGGCAAAGGTCGGCCGGTACAAGATCAACAAGAAGCTCGGCGTCGACGCCCCCACCGCGACGACCACGCTGACCGAGGACGACATCGTCGCCACCATCGAGTACGTGGTGCGCCTGCACGCGGGCGAGCCCGACCACGGCGTCGACGACATCGACCACTTCGGCAACCGTCGGCTGCGCACCGTGGGCGAGCTGATCCAGAACCAGATCCGGGTCGGGCTGTCCCGCATGGAGCGCGTCGTCCGCGAGCGGATGACGACCCAGGACGTCGAGGCGATCACGCCGCAGACCCTGATCAACATCCGGCCGGTCGTCGCCTCCATCAAGGAGTTCTTCGGCACCAGCCAGCTGTCGCAGTTCATGGACCAGACCAACCCGCTCGCGGGCCTGACCCACAAGCGCCGCCTGTCGGCGCTGGGCCCGGGTGGTCTGTCCCGTGAGCGCGCGGGCATGGAGGTGCGCGACGTGCACCCCAGCCACTACGGCCGGATGTGTCCGATCGAGACGCCGGAAGGCCCGAACATCGGCCTGATCGGCTCGCTGTCCTCCTTCGGTCGGGTCAACCCCTTCGGCTTCATCGAGACGCCGTACCGCAAGGTGGAGAACGGTCAGGTCACCGACCAGATCGACTACCTGACCGCCGACGAGGAGGACCGCTTCGTCGTCGCGCAGGCCAACTCCCCGCTGGACGCCACCGGCCGCCTGGCCGAGGAGCGGGTCCTGGTCCGCACCAAGGGCGGTGAGGTCGACTACCTCGCCCCCGAGAACGTCGACTACATGGACGTCTCGCCGCGGCAGATGACCTCGGTCGCGACGGCGATGATCCCGTTCCTCGAGCACGACGACGCGAACCGCGCCCTGATGGGCGCGAACATGCAGCGTCAGGCCGTCCCGCTGCTGCGCAGCGAGGCGCCGCTGGTCGGCACCGGCATGGAGCTGCGTGCCGCCGTCGACGCGGGCGACGTCGTGGTGGCCGAGAAGTCCGGTGTGGTCGAGGACTCCACCGCCGACTACGTCACCGTGATGGCCGACGACGGCACCCGGCAGACCTACCGGCTGCTGAAGTTCCGCCGCTCGAACCAGGGCACCTCGATCAACCAGACCCCGGTGGTCGAGGAGGGACAGCGGGTCGAGGTCGGTCAGGTCGTCGCCGACGGCCCCTGCACCGACGAGGGCGAGATGGCGCTGGGCAAGAACCTGCTCGTCGCCTTCATGCCGTGGGAGGGCCACAACTACGAGGACGCGATCATCCTGTCGCAGCGCCTCGTGCAGGACGACGTCCTGTCCTCGATCCACATCGAGGAGTTCGAGGTCGACGCCCGCGACACCAAGCTCGGTGCCGAGGAGATCACCCGGGACATCCCGAACGTCTCCGAGGAGGTCCTCGCTGACCTCGACGAGCGCGGCATCATCCGCATCGGTGCCGAGGTCGTCCCCGGCGACATCCTCGTCGGCAAGGTCACGCCGAAGGGCGAGACCGAGCTGACCCCCGAGGAGCGCCTGCTGCGGGCGATCTTCGGTGAGAAGGCCCGCGAGGTCCGCGACACCAGCCTCAAGGTCAAGCACGGTGAGTCGGGCAAGGTCATCGGCGTCCGGGTCTTCTCCCGCGAGGACGGCGACGAGCTGCCCGCCGGCGTGAACGAGCTGATCCGGGTCTACGTGGCCCAGATGCGCAAGATCAGCGACGGTGACAAGCTGGCCGGCCGCCACGGCAACAAGGGCGTCATCTCCAAGATCCTCCCGCAGGAGGACATGCCGTTCCTCGAGGACGGCACCCCGGTCGACATCGTGCTCAACCCGCTGGGCGTGCCCGGCCGGATGAACGTCGGCCAGGTGCTGGAGACCCACCTCGGGTGGATCGCCAAGACCGGCTGGGAGGTCGAGGGCACCCCGGAGTGGGCGGCCAGGCTGCCTGCCGCCGCGCGCCAGGCCGCACCGGGCACCCGGACCGCGACTCCGGTGTTCGACGGCGCCAAGGAGGACGAGATCATCGGCCTGCTCGGCTCGACGATCCCGAACCGCGACGGCAACCGGATGGTCAAGGAGACCGGCAAGGCACGGCTGTTCGACGGCCGTTCCGGCGAGCCGTTCCCCGAGCCCATCTCGGTCGGCTACGTCTACATCCTGAAGCTGCTGCACCTGGTCGACGACAAGATCCACGCCCGCTCGACCGGGCCGTACTCGATGATCACGCAGCAGCCGCTGGGTGGTAAGGCGCAGTTCGGTGGCCAGCGCTTCGGTGAGATGGAGTGCTGGGCGATGCAGGCCTACGGCGCCGCCTACGCGCTGCAGGAGCTGCTCACCATCAAGTCCGACGACATCCTCGGCCGCGTCAAGGTCTACGAGGCCATCGTCAAGGGCGAGAACATCCCTGAGCCGGGCATCCCCGAGTCGTTCAAGGTGCTGCTCAAGGAGCTCCAGTCGCTCTGCCTGAACGTGGAGGTCCTCTCCGGCGACGGCCAGGCGATCGAGCTGCGCGACACCGACGACGAGGTGTTCCGGGCCGCGGAGGAGCTGGGCATCGACCTCTCCCGCCGCGAGCCCTCCAGCGTCGAGGACGTGTGATCGGCGGCCGGCCGGCCCCGGCACCGGGGCCGGCCGGCGCCCTCCTTCGACAACACCAGAAAGTGCAGTATCTAGCCCCTGAAAGGGGTCACTCAGTGCTCGACGTCAACTTCTTCGACGAACTGCGCATCGGCCTGGCCAGCGGCGACGACATCCGTCAGTGGTCGCACGGCGAGGTGAAGAAGCCCGAGACCATCAACTACCGCACCCTCCGCCCGGAGAAGGACGGTCTCTTCTGCGAGAAGATCTTCGGTCCCACCCGGGACTGGGAGTGCTACTGCGGCAAGTACAAGCGCGTCCGCTTCAAGGGCATCATCTGCGAGCGCTGCGGCGTCGAGGTCACTCGCGCCAAGGTGCGCCGTGAGCGGATGGGCCACATCGAACTGGCCGCGCCGGTCACCCACATCTGGTTCTTCAAGGGCGTCCCCTCCCGCCTGGGCTACCTGCTCGACCTGGCGCCCAAGGACCTCGAGAAGATCATCTACTTCGCCGCCTACATGATCACCTCGGTCGACGAGGAGACGCGGCACCGCGACCTCCCGACCATCGAGGCCGAGATCAGCGCGGAGAAGCACAACCTGGAGACCCGCCGCGACGCCGACGTGGAGGCCCGCCAGCAGAAGCTGGAGGCCGACCTCGCCGAGCTCGAGGCCGAGGGTGCCAAGTCCGACGTGCGCCGCAAGGTGCGCGAGGGTGGCGAGCGCGAGATGCGCCAGCTGCGCGACCGCGCCCAGCGGGAGATCGACCGCCTCGACGAGGTGATGGACACCTTCCGCAAGCTCGAGGTCAAGCAGCTCATCGCCGACGAGGGCCTCTACCGCGAGCTGCGCGACCGCTTCGGTGAGTACTTCGAGGGCGGCATGGGCGCCGCGGCCCTGCAGAAGCTCCTCGCGGGTTTCGACCTCGACGCCGAGGCCGTGTCCCTGCGCGAGACCATCCGCAGCGGCAAGGGCCAGCGCAAGCTGCGCGCGCTGAAGCGACTGAAGGTCGTCGCGGCGTTCCAGCAGACCCAGAACTCGCCCATGGGCATGGTGCTGGACTGCGTCCCGGTCATCCCGCCGGACCTGCGCCCGATGGTGCAGCTCGACGGTGGCCGCTTCGCCACCAGTGACATGAACGACCTGTACCGCCGGGTGATCAACCGGAACAACCGGCTCAAGCGGCTGCTGGACCTGGGCGCGCCGGAGATCATCGTCAACAACGAGAAGCGGATGCTCCAGGAGTCCGTGGACGCGCTGTTCGACAACGGCCGTCGCGGCCGTCCGGTCACCGGCCCGGGCAACCGCCCGCTGAAGTCCCTGAGCGACCTGCTCAAGGGCAAGCAGGGCCGGTTCCGCCAGAACCTGCTGGGCAAGCGCGTCGACTACTCCGGCCGTTCGGTCATCGTCGTCGGCCCGCAGCTGAAGCTGCACCAGTGCGGTCTGCCCAAGCAGATGGCGCTGGAGCTCTTCAAGCCCTTCGTGATGAAGCGGCTCGTCGACCTCAACCACGCGCAGAACATCAAGTCCGCCAAGCGGATGGTGGAGCGCGCGCGGCCGGTCGTGTGGGACGTGCTCGAGGAGGTCATCACCGAGCACCCGGTGCTGCTGAACCGGGCACCCACCCTGCACCGTCTGGGCATCCAGGCCTTCGAGCCCCAGCTGGTCGAGGGCAAGGCCATCCAGATCCACCCGCTGGTCTGCACCGCGTTCAACGCGGACTTCGACGGCGACCAGATGGCCGTGCACCTGCCGCTGTCGGCCGAGGCCCAGGCCGAGGCCCGCATCCTGATGCTGTCCAGCAACAACATCCTGAGCCCGGCCGACGGTCGTCCGATCACCGCGCCGACCCAGGACATGGTGCTGGGCCTCTACCACCTGACGAGCCTGTCCGGCTCGACGGAGACGGCGGAGGGGGAGCTGCCGAAGTCGTACTCGACCACGTCCGAGGCCGTCATGGCCTTCGACATGGGTGCGCTGGGTCTGCAGGAGCGGGTGCTCATCCGCCTCGACGAGGTGTTCGGCGTCGACAACGGCCCGAACGAGCCGTGGGAGGCCCCCGAGGGCTGGGAGCCCGGCCAGCCGGCCGTCGTCTCCACCAGCCTGGGCCGGGTGCTGTTCAACGAGGCCCTGCCCGAGGACTACCGCTTCGTCAACTACCAGGTGCCGAAGAAGGCGCTGGGCGCGATCGTCAACGACCTCGCCGAGCGCTACCCGAAGGTCCAGGTGGCGGCGACGCTGGACGCCCTCAAGTCGGCCGGCTTCCGCTGGGCGACCCGCTCGGGCGTGACGATCGCGATCGACGACGTCGTCACCCCGCCGGTGAAGCAGGAGATCCTGGACCGGCACGAGGACGAGGCGCGCAAGATCGAGCGCCAGTACGAGCGCGGCGTCATCACCGACGGCGAGCGGCGTTCCGAGCTCATCGAGATCTGGACCCGCGCGCGGGCCGAGGTCAGCCAGGCGATGGTGGACAACTTCCCCACCACCAACCCGGTCTGGGTCATGGTCAACTCGGGCGCCCGAGGCAACATGATGCAGATCAGCCAGATCGCCGGCATGCGCGGTCTGGTGGCCAACCCGAAGGGCGAGATCATCCCGCGGCCGATCAAGGCCAACTTCCGGGAGGGTCTGTCCGTGCTGGAGTACTTCATCTCCACGCACGGTGCCCGCAAGGGCCTGGCGGACACCGCGCTGCGGACCGCCGACTCCGGCTACCTCACCCGCCGGCTGGTCGACGTCTCGCAGGACGTCATCATCCGCGAGGAGGACTGCGGCACCGAGCGCGGCGTCCTCATGCCGATCGGCACCGTCCACGACGGCGTCGTCACGCGTGACCCGCACGTGGAGACCAGCGTGTACGCCCGCGCCCTGGCCGCCGACGTGGTGGCCTCCGACGGCACGGTCATCGCGCAGGCCAACTCCGACCTGGGTGACGTGCTGATCCAGACGCTGGTCGACGCCGGCGTCTCGGAGGTCAAGGTCCGTTGCGTCCTGACCTGCGAGTCGCTGCTGGGCACCTGCGCCACCTGCTACGGCCGGTCGCTGGCGTCGGGCAAGCTGGTGGACGTCGGCGAGGCGGTCGGCATCATCGCCGCCCAGTCGATCGGTGAGCCCGGCACCCAGCTGACGATGCGCACCTTCCACACCGGTGGTGTGGCCGGTGCCGACATCACGCACGGTCTGCCGCGTGTGGTCGAGCTCTTCGAGGCCCGCGTCCCCAAGGGCAAGGCCCCGATCGCCGAGCTGGCCGGCACCGTCCGGATCGAGGACGGCGACCAGTTCCGCAAGCTGACCATCACCCCGGACGACGGCTCCGACGAGGTCGTCTACGACAAGCTGTCGCGCCGGTCGCGGCTGCGGGTCGAGGACGGCGGCCACGTCGAGGTCGGCGAGCAGCTCACCGAGGGTGCAGTCGACCCGCACGAGGTGCTGCGGATCATGGGCCCGCGCGAGGTGCAGCTGCACCTGGTCCGCGAGGTCCAGGAGGTCTACCGCAGCCAGGGTGTGTCGATCCACGACAAGCACATCGAGGTGATCATCCGCCAGATGCTGAAGCGGGTGACCATCATCGACTCGGGTGCGACGGAGTTCCTGCCCGGTGCGCTGGTCGAGCGGACGCTGTTCGAGACCGAGAACCGTCGGGTCGTCGCCGAGGGCGGCGAGCCGGCCTCGGCCCGTCCGGTGCTGATGGGGATCACCAAGGCGTCCCTGGCGACGGAGTCGTGGCTGTCCGCGGCCTCCTTCCAGGAGACGACGAAGGTGCTCACCGACGCCGCGATCCAGGGCAAGAGCGACAGCCTGCTCGGGCTCAAGGAGAACGTGATCATCGGGAAGCTGATCCCGGCCGGTACCGGCATCAGCCGCTACCGGAACATCACGGTCGAGCCCACCGAGGAGGCCCGCGCCGCCGTGTACACGATGGCCGGCTACGACGACGGGCAGTACTACAGCCCCGACGTCTTCGGCTCGGGCACCGGCGAGGCCGTCCGCCTGGAGGAGTACGACTGGCGCTGATGCGCTGAGTGACGGCAGGGCCCCGGGAGCGCAGGCTCCCGGGGCCCTGCTGCATCTCGCCGTCACGTGACGCAAACCCCGATCGCCCCGGGTCCTCTCCGGGGGTCAGGAGAGCTGATCGTCGTTGCTCCTGGCTCACCACGGGTGGTGAGCCAGGAGCACGTGCGCTGAGCCAGGACGGCGCCGGCGCCGGTGCCGGATCACCGATCGGCGAGTGCTCGCATCCGCTCGACCGTCCGGAGGCGCCCCCCGGGGCTGTCGTCGAGGGGCTGCAGGTTCAGGGTCGTGACACCGGCCGCGGCGAAGGCTGCGATCCGCTCGGCGACGTAGGACTCGGGGCCGATCAACGAGGTCGCGCGGACCAGGTCCTCGGGGACGGCGGCGGCGGCCTCGTCCTTGCGGCCGGCGAGGTAGAGGTCCTGGATGGTCTCCGCCTCGGCCTCGTAGCCGTAGCGCCGGGCCAGGTCGTTGTAGAAGTTCCTGCCCTTGGCGCCCATGCCCCCGACGTAGAGGGCGATGCCCGGTCGGACGGCGTCCAGCAGGTGGTCGACGTCCTCACCGATGGCCACCGGGACGCCGACGACCACGTCCAGGTCGCCCAGCGAGGGGTCCCGCTCGGCCCGGCCGGCGGCGAGGGGGCCACCCCAGACGTCCGCGGCGCGTTCGGGGTGGAAGAAGATGGGCTCCCACTTCTCCGCGATCTCGGCGGCCAGCTGCACGTTCTTCGGCCCCAGGGCGGCGAGGAGCACCGGCACCCGGTCCCGCACCGGTGTGTTGATGAGCTTCAGCGGTCTGCCGAGGCCAGTGCCCTGCTCGGCCGGCAGCGGCACCGTGTACTTCGGCCCCTCGTGGACCAGCCGCTCGCGGCGCCAGACCTGGCGGCAGATCTCGATGATCTCCCGGGTGCGCTGCAGCGGGGCGTCGTAGGGGAGGCCGTGCCAGCCCTCGATCACCTGTGGGCCGGAGGCGCCCAGCCCGAGCGTGAAGCGGCCGCCGGAGACGAAGTCCAGTCCGGCGGCGGTCATCGCGATGAGCGCCGGCGTGCGGCTGTAGATCGGCAGGATGCCGCTCATCAGCTCGACCCGTTCGGTCACCGCTGCCAGGTAGCCCAGCTGGCTGACCGCGTCGAAGGTGTAGACCTCGGCGACCATGGCCACGTCGAGGCCGGCCGACTCGAGGTCGCGCACCTCCGCGGCCGTCTGCCTGAAGTCACCGGCGTAGCTCGCCTGGATCCCGATGCGCATGGGCGCACGCTATCGCTCGTGCGGCGCCCTGCCGGGGCCCGGCGCGAGCGTGCGCGTGGTGGGAGCAGGGGGTCCTTCGTCAGAGCGGGCGGACGGCCCCGACGACGTGCGTGACCACCTGGACGCCGTCGACGTCGTGGGGCACCCGTGCGCCGGCGTCGGCCTCGGTCAGGTCGACCCGGACCACGTAGCCGGCGTCCCGGCGGGCCAGTCCGACGGCGGCGATGCCGGGGTCGGCGGCGAGTCTGGACGCCAGGACGCGCTTGGCGGCGCTGGCGGTGGTGCGGTCGGACACGAACCCATGGTGCCCCCTCCGGCCCCGCGGCGACAGGTGCGCGGCCGGTCCGCCCTCCGTTGGGGTCAGCCCGCCGCCCACTCCACACCGAGCCGGCTCAGCACGGTGGCCAGCGGGTTGGCGAAGGTCACGCCGCCGCCGGCGCTCCCGCCGAACTCCGAGCCGGCGAACAGCAGCCCGAGCGGGCCGCGGTCGGCGCTGCGCCAGATCACCGAGCCGCTGTCCCCGCCGGCGCTGAACGCCCCGGTGAGCCCCTCGATCTCGATCTGGTCGTCGAAGGTGAAGACGCCGCGGTCGTACTGGACGCCGACGCCGTCGACCTCCACCGCGGTCACCCGGCCCCGGGTGTGCCCGGTGGTCCGGCCGACCTTCTCCACCAGCTCGTCGGGGTCCACCGCGTCCGGGGCGGCCACGGTGGCCAGCAGGGGACCGCCGGGGTACGCCGAGGGGTCGGCCGGCACCTCCGGGTCGAGCAGCGCCACAGCGGCATCGACCCGGTTGCCGGGCCGGTCCTCGAACCGGACGGCGCCGGCGAGCGCGCCGATCCGGTCGTCGCCGGTGCCGCCGTCGGCAGGGCCGGGCTGCAGCACCGGATCACCGACGCCCCCGGCGTCGCTGGCGGCCAGCACGTGGTTGTTCGACAGCACGAGCAGCCGGTCGGCCCCGGGACGGTGGACGAACCCGCCCAGCGTCCCGGCGGTCACCCGTCCGTGCCCCACCGACAGCCCCGGGCGCAGCGGCCGGACCCGCTGCTGCAGCTCCTCCGAGGTAGGGGAGCGCAGTGCCCGGACGGCGCCGACAGCCCGGACGTCGACCTCGGCGAGGGCCGCCCCGCCCAGCCCGGCCAGCACCACCGCGGCGTCGGCCTGGCCGATGACCCGGACCGCCAGGTGGACCTGGTCCGGGCCCACCGGCGCCAGCCCCAGGGCCACGCCGCTCCACGTGGCCGCCGCCCCGCTGGCCCGGACGGCGACCCCGGGTGGCCCTTCGGAGAGGCGGCGGGAGAGCCGGTGCTTCAGTTCGCGGGCGGAGTCGGGCAGCACGGGCACCTTCCAGGGGGCAGGACGTCACCGGGTCGAGACCGAACGTAAGGGCGGCGTCCGACAGAAGCGCGCCGGACACCGCCTGCGCGCGTTCGGGCGAGACCGGCCGGACGACACAGGTCCGGGGGAGGGGACAGCCACCCCGGGACAGGGCTACATTGACGGCCGGTACGGTCCCGGCCGGTCACCGCCGGACCCCCGGGCAGCCTGTTCGTCAGCGCCCGGTGGTGTCACGGTGACCGGGCACCCGGAACCCGCTGTCCGTCCGGGGAGTGACCCGGGTCGCCGTCGGCCAGGCATGCCCGACGCGGCTCCGGAGCTCCCCCGGACGGCCGGCTGGTCCGGTGCCCGCACAGGCATGTGGACCCGGCTTTGACCGGGTCCACATGCCCGGGTATCGTGGTCAGCCGTGCCCAGGTTCACCTGGGCCTGCTCCCGTTCGCGGTGCACTCGAGCGCCCCCCGGCCCCGCCGGTGAGGTGTCGAGGGGCCGGACCACCAGCAGGTGGACTGCCCGGTGCCGAGTCGCGAGGGGCGACGAGTCCGGCCCGACCAGCTGGCCGGTTCTCGCGAAGGGCGACACGCCCGAACGCGGGGGCCGGGCGGTGCGACGCGGCCGGAATCGGGCCGGACGACCGGGCACACGAGATCACCGCACCACCGTCAGCAGAACTCAGAGCACCACCCAGCGCAGGCAGGAGATCCAGGCCACCCATGCCCACGATCCAGCAGCTGGTCCGCAAGGGCCGCGAGGACAAGGTCGAGAAGACCAAGACCCCGGCGTTGAAGGGCTCCCCTCAGCGCCGCGGCGTGTGCACGCGCGTCTACACGACGACGCCGAAGAAGCCGAACTCGGCGCTGCGCAAGGTCGCTCGCGTCCGCCTCACCAGTGGCATCGAGGTGACCGCCTACATCCCGGGCGTCGGCCACAACCTGCAGGAGCACTCGATGGTGCTCGTGCGCGGCGGCCGGGTGAAGGACCTGCCCGGCGTCCGCTACAAGATCATCCGTGGTTCGCTGGACACTCAGGGTGTCCGCAACCGCAAGCAGGCTCGCAGCCGGTACGGCGCGAAGAAGGAGAAGAGCTGACATGCCCCGCAAGGGTCCCGCTCCCCGCCGTCCGCTCGTCGTCGACCCGGTGTACCAGTCGCCGCTGGTCACCCAGCTGGTGAACAAGGTGCTCGTCGACGGCAAGCGCTCGGTCGCCGAGGCGATCGTCTACGGCGCCCTCGAGGGCTGCCGCGCCAAGAACGACACCGACCCGGTGGTCACGCTCAAGCGTGCGCTGGACAACGTCAAGCCGGCCCTCGAGGTCCGCAGCCGCCGCGTCGGTGGCGCGACGTACCAGGTGCCGATCGAGGTGCGCGCCTCCCGCAGCACCACCCTCGGTCTCCGCTGGCTGATCCAGTACAGCCGGGCCCGTCGGGAGAAGACGATGACCGAGCGCCTGATGAACGAGCTGCTGGACGCCAGCAACGGTCTGGGCGCCGCGGTCAAGCGCCGCGAGGACACCCACAAGATGGCCGAGTCGAACAAGGCCTTCGCGCACTACCGCTGGTGACATCGGTCCACCAGCAGCCGCTGCCCGCGGTGAACCCGGGCGACCCCCGGACGCCGTGCACGGACCAGAAGGAAGAGGAGTAAGGGAATGGCCAGCAACGAGGCCCAACTCGCCAAGACCCGCAACATCGGGATCATGGCGCACATCGACGCCGGCAAGACGACGACGACCGAGCGGATCCTCTTCTACACCGGCATCAACTACAAGATCGGTGAGGTCCACGACGGCGCGGCCACGATGGACTGGATGGAGCAGGAGCAGGAGCGCGGCATCACCATCACGTCCGCCGCGACGAAGTGCTCCTGGAACGACCACGACATCAACATCATCGACACCCCCGGGCACGTCGACTTCACCGTCGAGGTGGAGCGGTCGCTGCGGGTGCTCGACGGTGCGGTGGCGGTCTACGACGGCGTCGCCGGCGTGGAGCCGCAGACCGAGCAGGTGTGGCGCCAGGCGGAGAAGTACGGCGTCCCGCGCATGTGCTTCGTCAACAAGCTCGACCGCACGGGTGCGGACTTCTTCCGCTGCGTCGACATGATGGTCGAGCGCCTCGCGGCCAACCCGCTGGTGCTGCAGTTGCCCATCGGGGCCGAGGCCGACTTCATCGGCGTCGTCGACCTGGTCTACATGCGCGCACTCACCTGGCGCGGTGAGACCAAGATGGGTGAGGACTACTCCATCGAGGAGATCCCCGCCGAGCTCGCCGACCAGGCCGCCGAGTACCGCGAGAAGCTCCTCGAGAACATCGCGGACTTCGACGACGCGCTGATGGAGGACTACCTCGGCGGCGAGGAGATCGCCCCCGAGCGCCTCAAGGCCGCCATCCGCAAGGCGACCATCGCCGGTCAGGTCAACCCGGTGCTCACCGGTACCGCCTTCAAGAACAAGGGCGTGCAGCCCCTGCTCGACGCCGTCGTCGACTACCTGCCGAGCCCGCTGGACGTCGAGTCCATCCGCGGCACCGCGCTCGACGGCGAGACCGAGGTCCTGCGGCACGCCGACGAGAACGAGCCCTTCTCCGCGCTGGCATTCAAGATCCAGACCGACCAGCACCTGGGCAAGCTCACCTACATCCGGGTCTACTCCGGCAAGCTCGACGCGGGCTCCCCGGTGCTGAACAGCACCAAGGACCGCAAGGAGCGGGTCGGCAAGATCTACCAGATGCACGCCAACAAGCGCGAAGAGCGCCAGGGCGTGGGCGCCGGCGAGATCGTGGCCGTCAACGGCATGAAGCAGACGACCACGGGCGACACCCTCTGCGACCCGCAGCACCCGGTGATCCTCGAGTCGATGACCTTCCCGGCCCCGGTCATCTCGGTGGCCATCGAGCCGAAGACCAAGGGCGACCAGGAGAAGCTGGGCACCGCGATCCAGAAGCTGGCCGAGGAGGACCCGACCTTCCAGGTCCGCCTGGACGAGGAGACCGGTCAGACGGTCATCTCGGGCATGGGTGAGCTGCACCTGGAGATCCTGGTCGACCGCATGCGGCGCGAGTTCCGCGTCGAGGCCAACGTCGGCAAGCCGCAGGTGGCCTACCGCGAGACCATCCGCAAGAAGATCGAGAAGGTCGACTACACCCACAAGAAGCAGACCGGTGGGTCCGGCCAGTTCGCCAAGGTGCAGGTGACGATCGAGCCCCTTGAGGTCGCGGCCGACGGTCCGACCTACGAGTTCGTGAACGCCGTCACCGGTGGGCGCGTCCCGCGCGAGTACATCCCCTCGGTCGACGCCGGCATGCAGGACGCCATGCAGTACGGCATCCTGGCCGGGTACCCGATGGTCGGCGTGAAGGCGACGCTGATCGACGGGCAGTACCACGAGGTCGACTCGTCGGAGATGGCCTTCAAGATCGCCGGCTCGATGGTCTTCAAGGAGGCCGCACGCAAGGCCAGTCCGGCCCTGCTCGAGCCGATGATGGCCGTCGAGGTCGTCACCCCGGAGGACTACATGGGTGACGTCATCGGTGACCTGAACTCCCGCCGCGGCACCATCCAGGCGATGGAGGAGCGCTCCGGCGCCCGCGTCGTCCGGGCCCTGGTCCCGCTGTCGGAGATGTTCGGCTACGTGGGCGACCTGCGCAGCCGCACCCAGGGACGGGCGAGTTACACCATGGTGTTCGACTCGTACGCCGAGGTCCCGGCCAACGTCGCCAAGGAGATCATCGCCAAGGCGACCGGCGAGTAACCGGCCGGTGGGCAGCGGCGCCCCGCCCCTGCCCACCGGCTCCGAGCACTGCCCAACCCACGCACGCGCACGACTGCGAAGACACGGAGAGAGGAACCCAGTGGCCAAGGCCAAGTTCGAGCGGAACAAGCCGCACGTCAACATCGGCACCATCGGGCACATCGACCACGGCAAGACGACGCTGACCGCGGCGATCACCAAGGTGCTGCACGACAAGTACCCGGACCTCAACGAGGCGTCCGCCTTCGACATGATCGACAAGGCGCCCGAGGAGAAGGCCCGCGGCATCACGATCTCGATCGCGCACGTCGAGTACCAGACCGAGAGCCGGCACTACGCGCACGTCGACTGCCCCGGGCACGCCGACTACATCAAGAACATGATCACCGGTGCGGCGCAGATGGACGGCGCGATCCTGGTGGTCGCGGCGACCGACGGCCCGATGCCGCAGACCAAGGAGCACGTCCTCCTGGCCCGCCAGGTCGGCGTCCCCTACATCGTCGTGGCGCTCAACAAGGCCGACATGGTCGACGACGAGGAGATCCTCGAGCTCGTCGAGCTCGAGGTCCGCGAGCTGCTGTCCGAGTACGAGTTCCCGGGCGACGACGTCCCGGTGGTCCGCGTCTCGGCGCTGAAGGCCCTCGAGGGCGACGCCGAGTGGGGCGACAAGCTCATGGAGCTGATGAACGCCGTCGACACGGCGATCCCGGAGCCGGAGCGCGACATCGACAAGCCGTTCCTCATGCCCGTCGAGGACGTCTTCACCATCACCGGCCGCGGCACCGTCGTGACCGGTCGCGTGGAGCGCGGCATCGTCAAGGTCTCCGAGGAGATCGAGATCGTGGGCATCCGCCCCGGTTCGACCAAGACCACGGTCACCGGCGTCGAGATGTTCCGCAAGCTGCTCGACCAGGGCCAGGCCGGTGACAACGTCGGTCTGCTGCTGCGCGGCATCAAGCGCGAGGACGTCGAGCGCGGCCAGGTCATCGTGAAGCCGGGTTCCATCACCCCGCACACGAACTTCGAGGGCTCGGTCTACATCCTCTCGAAGGACGAGGGCGGCCGTCACACGCCGTTCTTCAACAACTACCGGCCCCAGTTCTACTTCCGGACCACGGACGTGACCGGCGTCGTCACGCTGCCCTCGGGCACCGAGATGGTCATGCCCGGTGACAACACCGAGATGACCGTCGAGCTGATCCAGCCCATCGCGATGGAGGAGGGCCTTCGGTTCGCCATCCGTGAGGGTGGCCGCACCGTCGGTGCCGGCCGGGTCACGAAGATCATCAAGTAACACCCAGACGGGCGGCGGCCGGTCCTCGGCCGCCGCCCGTCGCACGGGTCAGCGGACCCACTTGCGGGTCAGCAGACCCTCTTGAACCTTCACAACCGATCGGCAGGAGCGAAGACAGGCGATGGCGGGACAGAAGATCCGCATCCGGCTGAAGGCCTACGACCACGAGGCCATCGATGCCTCGGCGCGGCGCATCGTGGACACGGTGACGAAGACCGGAGCGCGCGTCGTCGGCCCGGTGCCGCTGCCGACGGAGAAGAACGTGTACTGCGTCATCCGTTCGCCGCACAAGTACAAGGACTCGCGCGAGCACTTCGAGATGCGTACGCACAAGCGGCTCATCGACATCCTCGATCCGACGCCGAAGACGGTCGACGCGCTCATGCGCATCGACCTGCCGGCCTCGGTCGACGTCAACATCCAGTAAGGGCTGTTTCCAGACATGGCGAGCACATTCCGTGGTCTCCTCGGCGAGAAGCTGGGGATGACCCAGGTCTTCGACGAGAACAACCGCATCGTGCCGGTGACCGTCGTCAAGGCGGGCCCGTGCGTGGTCACGCAGGTCCGCACCCCGGAGAAGGACGGCTACTCCGCCGTGCAGCTCGGGTTCGGCGCGATCGACCCCCGCAAGGTGAACAAGCCCGAGGGTGGGCACTTCGCCAAGGCGGGCGTCACGCCCCGGCGGCACGTGGTGGAGCTGCGTACCGAGGACGCCGGCGACTACACCGTGGGCCAGGAGCTGACCGCTGAGGTCCTCTCCGGCGTCGCCAAGGTCGACGTCATCGGCACCAGCAAGGGCAAGGGCACGGCCGGTGTCATGAAGCGTCACGGCTTCAAGGGCCTGGGCGCCGGTCACGGCACCCACCGCAAGCACCGCGCCCCCGGCTCGATCGGTGGGGCCTCGACCCCCGGCCGGGTTTTCAAGGGACTGAAGATGGCCGGGCGCATGGGCGCGGTCACCACCACCACCCTCTCGCTGAAGGTCCACGCCGTGGACACCGAGAAGGGCCTGGTGCTGATCAAGGGTGCCGTCCCGGGCCCGCGCGGTGGGCTGCTGCTGGTCCGCTCCGCGGTCAAGGGCGGCCCCGTGGGGAGTGACGCGAAGTGACCTCATCCACCAGCGAGCGGGTCGACCGCCAGGTCGACGTCCGCACCCCGGCGGGCAGCACCGCCGGCAGCGTGACGCTGCCCGGCGCGCTGTTCGACGCGCCGGCCAACGTGTCGCTGCTGCACCAGGTCGTCGTGGCACAGCTCGCCGCGGCCCGGCAGGGCACGCACGCCACCAAGACCCGCGCGCAGGTCAGCGGTACCGGTGCCAAGCCGTACCGCCAGAAGGGCACCGGCCGTGCCCGCCAGGGGTCGCTGCGGTCGCCGCAGTTCTCCGGCGGTGGCATCGCGCACGGGCCGCAGCCGCGCAACTACGAGCAGAAGACGCCCAAGAAGATGAAGGCCGCCGCGCTGCGCGGTGCCCTCTCCGACCGGGCCCGCGAGGACCACGTGCACGTGGTCTCCGCCTTCGTCGAGGGCGACGCCCCGTCGACCAAGGCCGCGCTCAAGGTGCTGGACTCGGTCACCGCGGCGAAGCGGGTCCTCGTGGTGCTCGACCGTGACGACGTCCTCAACTGGATCAGCCTGCGCAACGTGCCGCGGGTGCACCTGATCGAGGCCGGCCAGCTGAACACCTACGACGTGCTCGTCTCCGACGAGGTGGTCTTCACCGAGGCCGCGCTGGCCGAGTTCATCGCCGGCCCGGCCCGGGGCGGCAGCTCCGTCGAGCTGCCTGACCTGACCACGCCGGACGTCCCGGGTGCCATCCCCTCGATCGAGGGCACCGGCACGACGGACCTCGACCTGGGGGAGACCCCGGCAGAGGCAGCGCCGGCCAAGAAGGCGGCGGCCAAGAAGGCCCCGGCGAAGAAGGCGACGACGAAGGCCGCCAGCGCTGCCGACGCCGCGCCGGCCAGCGCTGCCGAGGCCGCCGCGGCCCCGGCCGAGCAGGCCGAGGCGGCCAACGCCGGTGCGGACGCCACGGCGCCCACCGAGGACGGCACCACCGACGCGAGCACCGAGGAGAAGGCATGAGCGTCCGCGACCCCCGGGACGTCCTGCTGTCCCCGGTCATCTCCGAGAAGAGCTACGGGCTCCTGGACGAGAACAAGTACACGTTCATCGTCCGGCCCGACGCCAACAAGACCCAGATCAAGATCGCTGTGCAGCAGGTCTTCAACGTGAAGGTCCTGTCCGTCAACACGATCAACCGTCAGGGGAAGAGGAAGCGCTCGCGCGGCGCTGTGATGGGGAAGCGCAAGGACACCAAGCGCGCCATCGTCGCCGTTGCCCCCGGCGACCGCATCGAGCTCTTCGGGGGCCCGGGCGCCTGAGGCGACAGCCTCATCCACCCGGCCACCCGCCCCACAGACTGGACCAGAGGACTCTGAGGAACCATGGCCATCCGTAAGTACAAGCCGACGACGCCGGGCCGCCGCGGCTCGTCCGTCGCCGACTTCGCCGAGGTCACCCGCGACCACCCCGAGAAGTCGCTGGTCCGGCCGCTGCACGGTCGCGGCGGGCGCAACGTCCACGGCCGCGTCACCGCCCGGCACCAGGGCGGTGGGCACAAGCGCGCCTACCGGCTGATCGACTTCCGTCGCGCCGACAAGGACGGCGTGCCGGCCAAGGTCGCGCACATCGAGTACGACCCCAACCGCACGTCGCGCATCGCGCTGCTGCACTTCGCCGACGGGGAGAAGCGCTACATCATCGCTCCGGCCCGGCTGAAGCAGGGCGACACGGTGGAGTGCGGGCCGGCCGCCGACATCAAGCCCGGCAACAACCTGCCGCTGCGCAACATCCCGGTCGGCACCGTCGTGCACGCGATCGAGCTGCGGCCCGGTGGCGGCGCGAAGATCGCCCGATCGGCCGGCACGAGCGTGCAGCTGGTCGCCCGTGAGGGCCGCTTCGCCCAGCTGCGCATGCCGTCCGGTGAGATCCGCAACGTCGACGTGCGCTGCCGCGCCACCGTCGGTGAGGTGGGCAACGCCGAGCAGTCGAACATCAACTGGGGCAAGGCCGGCCGCATGCGGTGGAAGGGCAAGCGCCCGACCGTCCGCGGTGTCGCCATGAACCCGGTGGACCACCCGCACGGTGGTGGTGAGGGCAAGACCTCCGGTGGCCGGCACCCGGTCAACCCGAAGGGCAAGCCGGAGGGCCGGACGCGCAAGCGGAAGGCCAGTGATGCCCTGATCGTGCGCCGCCGGCGCACCAACAAGAAGCGCTGAGCGGGTAGAGGAGTCCGACAGACATGCCACGCAGCCTGAAGAAGGGCCCGTTCGTCGACGACCACCTGCTCGCCAAGGTGGACGCACAGAACGACAAGGGCACCAAGAACGTCATCCGCACCTGGTCGCGGCGCTCGACGATCATCCCCGACATGCTCGGGCACACGATCGCCGTGCACGACGGCCGCAAGCACGTCCCGGTGTTCGTCACCGAGGCGATGGTCGGGCACAAGCTCGGCGAGTTCGCGCCCACGCGCACCTTCCGTGGGCACGTCAAGGACGACCGCCGGTCGCGGCGCGGCTGAGCGCGGACCAGGTAGAGAAGAGACGCATCAGATGACTTCCCAGTTGGGACAGGAGACGCCGGTCGCCCGGGCCACGGCCCGGTTCGTCCGCGTCACCCCCATGAAGGCCCGTCGGGTGGTGGACCTGATCCGCTACCTGCCGACCGACGAGGCGCTCGCGCTCCTGCGGTTCGCCCCGCAGAGCGCCAGCGAGCCGGTGGCCAAGGTCGTCGCCAGCGCGGTCGCCAACGCCGAGCACAACCTGCGGCTGGACCCGGCCGCGCTCGTGGTCAGCGCCGCGTTCGTCGACGAGGGCCCGACCCTGAAGCGGATCCGTCCGCGCGCCCAGGGCCGCGCCTTCCGGATCAACAAGCGCACCAGTCACATCACCGTCGAGGTGAGCGAGGTGACCAGCAGCGCGGACCTCGCGCAGCGGTCGCGCAAAGCACGTCGGGACACCGGCCAGGCCGGCCCGGCCACCCAGCAGTCGAAGAACAACACGAGGGGAGGGACCCGCTAGTGGGTCAGAAGGTCAACCCGCACGGGTTCCGGCTCGGCATCACCACCGACTACAAGTCCCGGTGGTACGCCGACAAGCTGTACAAGGACTACGTCAAGGAAGACGTGGCCATCCGCAAGCTCATGGGCAAGGGCATGGAGCGCGCCGGGATCTCGAAGGTGGAGATCGAGCGCACCCGTGACCGCGTCCGGGTCGACATCCACACCGCCCGTCCCGGCATCGTCATCGGCCGCCGCGGCGCCGAGGCCGACCGGATCCGTGGCGAGCTGGAGAAGCTCACGGGCAAGCAGGTGCAGCTGAACATCCTTGAGGTAAAGAACCCCGAGTCCGACGCGCAGCTGGTCGCCCAGGGCGTCGCCGAGCAGCTCTCCAGCCGGGTCAGCTTCCGCCGTGCCATGCGCAAGGCGATGCAGTCCGCGCAGCGGAGCCCGCAGGTCAAGGGCATCCGGGTGCAGTGCTCCGGTCGTCTGGGCGGCACCGAGATGAGCCGGTCGGAGTTCTACCGCGAGGGTCGGGTGCCGCTGCACACGCTCCGCGCGAACATCGACTACGGCATCTACGAGGCCCGTACGACCTTCGGCCGCATCGGCGTGAAGGTCTGGATCTACAAGGGCGACGCCAGCGGCTCCCGCGCCGAGCGCGAGGCCCTCGAGGCCCTCGCGCAGCGGCAGCAGCGTCGCGAGCGCCCGCAGCGTCCGCGTCGTTCCGGCTCCAGCGGCACGACTGCCGGTGGCACCGAGGCCGGTCGCGCCGCTGCGGAGGGCACGGGCCCGGCCCAGGACGCCCTCGCCGTCAGCTCGGGTGACATCCCGGCCGAGCAGACCGTCGCACAGGCCGCCGGCGCGGAAGGCACCGCGGCCGCCGAGGCGGCCGGTACCGAGAACACCACGAATCCGGAGCAGGGGGCCTGATCATGCTGATCCCGCGTCGGGTCAAGCACCGCAAGCAGCACCACCCGGACCGTTCCGGGCGGGCCAAGGGCGGCACGGCGATCAACTTCGGTGAGTACGCCATCCAGGCTCTCGAGCCGGCGTACGTCACCAACCGGCAGATCGAGTCGGCTCGTATCGCCATGACCCGCCACATCAAGCGTGGTGGCAAGGTCTGGATCTCGATCTACCCTGACCGCCCCCTCACCAAGAAGCCGGCCGAGACCCGCATGGGTTCCGGCAAGGGCTCGCCGGAGTGGTGGGTGGCCAACGTGAAGCCCGGTCGCATCATGTTCGAGCTCTCGGGTGTCGCCGAGCCCGTGGCCCGCGAGGCCATGCGCCGTGCCATCCACAAGCTCCCCATGAAGTGCCGCTTCATCACCCGTGAAGGAGAGGTGTGATGGCCGCCGGACTGACTGCGCCCGAGCTGCGCGAGCTGTCCGCCGACGAGCTGGCCACCCGGCTGCGTGAGTCGCGCGAAGAGCTTTTCAACCTGCGGTTCCAGGTGGCCACCGGCCAGCTGGACAACAACCGGCGACTGCAGACCGTCCGCCGCGACATCGCCCGGATCTACACGATCATGCGCGAGCGCGAGCTGGGCCTCTCGGTCGCCCCGAACGAGGGTGTGGCATGAGCGAGGCCAGTACCACGAGCACCGAGTCCCAGAGCTCGACGGGCCCCGGCCTGGCGGGACGCGGGTACCGCAAGGTCCGCGAGGGCCTCGTCGTCAGCGACAAGATGGACAAGACCATCGTCGTCGAGGTCGAGGACCGGGTGAAGCACGGGCTGTACGGCAAGGTGCTCCGCCGGACCAGCAAGCTGAAGGCGCACGACGAGCAGAACACCGCCGGCATCGGCGACCGGGTGCAGATCATGGAGACGCGCCCCACCTCGGCCACCAAGCGCTGGCGCCTGGTGACCGTCGTCGAGAAGGCCAAGTGACGCATCCGGCTGCAACGGCCGGGTGAACAACAGGTACTCTGGACGACTGGCGCCCCTGACGGGTGCGCCGCATCCCGGTACCCCGTTACGGACGGCCGGTGGCACATGCCACCGGCTGTCCGCACGTGGGAACCGGACAGCCGGTTCACCGATCCGGCCCGGCTGTCACCACTAGTTCGAGGAGCAGGAAGTGATCCAGCAGGAGTCGCGGCTGCGAGTCGCCGACAACACCGGTGCCAAGGAGATCTTGTGCATCCGTGTGCTCGGTGGGTCCGGGCGACGCTACGCGGGCATCGGCGACATCATCGTCGCCACCGTGAAGGACGCCCTCCCGGGTGCCGGCGTGAAGAAGGGCGACGTGGTCAAGGCCGTCGTCGTCCGCACCGTGAAGGAGCGGCGCCGTCCCGACGGCTCGTACATCCGCTTCGACGAGAACGCCGCGGTGATCATCCGCGACAGCGGCGACCCGCGCGGTACCCGCATCTTCGGCCCCGTCGGCCGTGAGCTCCGGGACAAGCGCTTCATGCGGATCATCTCGCTCGCTCCGGAGGTGTTGTGATCATGGCTCAGCACGTCAGCGGGAAGACCCCGTCGATGAAGGTCAAGAAGGGCGACCAGGTCGTCGTCCTGTCCGGGAAGGACAGGGGCGCCAAGGGTCGCGTCATCGCCGCCTTCCCCAAGACCCAGAAGGTGCTCGTCGAGGGCATCGGTCGGGTGAAGAAGCACACCCGGATCAGCTCCACCCAGCGTGGCGCGCAGTCGGGCGGGATCGTCACGCAGGAGGCGGCCATCCACGTCAGCAACGTGATGGTCATCGACAGCGAGGACAAGCCGACCCGGGTCGGTTACCGCAAGGACGAGGAAGGCCGCAGCATCCGGGTCTCGCGGCGCACCGGTAAGGACCTCTGATCCCCATGAGCGCACCCACCCGTGAGCTGCCCCGCCTGCTCGCCCGCTACCGCGCGGACATCGCGCCGGCGCTGCAGAACGAGTTCGGCTACGCCAACGTCATGCAGATCCCCGGTCTGGTGAAGATCGTGGTCAACATGGGCGTCGGCGAGGCCACCCGTGACGCCAAGCTGATGGACGGCGCGGTCCGTGACCTCACCGCCATCACCGGCCAGAAGCCGGCGGTCGTCCGGGCCCGCAAGTCGATCGCCCAGTTCAAGCTCCGCGAGGGCATGCCGATCGGCGCGAAGGTCACCCTCCGCGGCGACCGCATGTGGGAGTTCCTGGACCGGCTGCTGTCGCTGGCCCTGCCCCGCATCCGTGACTTCCGTGGGCTCAACCCCAAGCAGTTCGACGGTCACGGCAACTACACGTTCGGCCTGACCGAGCAGTCGATGTTCCGCGAGATCGACGTCGACAAGATCGACCGTCCCCGCGGCATGGACATCACCCTGGTGACCACCGCGACCACCGACGAGGAGGGCCGCGAGCTGCTCACGCTGCTCGGCTTCCCCTTCGCCGGCCAGACCGTCGTGAACGCGACCCGCTGAGCGGGCGAGGAGAAGCGATATGGCCAAGAAGGCTCTGATCAACAAGGCGGCCCGCAAGCCGAAGTTCGCGGTCCGTGGCTACACCCGCTGCCAGCGGTGCGGTCGCCCGCACGCGGTCTTCCGCAAGTTCGGCCTCTGCCGCATCTGCCTGCGGGAGATGGCGCACGCCGGCGAGCTGCCGGGCGTGAGCAAGTCCAGCTGGTGAAGGACCCGGCTGCTCCCCGCGGCACGCTGCGCGTATCGCGGGGAGCAGCCGGCCCGTTCCAGTAAGTCACCACTCGAGCACCACCGATCGCCGAGAGGCCCGGGGCCAAGTCGCACGGACCCAGCCCCAGAGGAACCGCGGCGAGAGAGGCACCACCCGACATGACGATGACCGACCCGATCGCGGACATGCTCACGCGGCTGCGGAACGCCAACCAGGCGTACCACGACACCGCCGCCATGCCGTCGTCGAAGCTGAAGACGCACGTCGCCGAGATCCTCCAGCAGGAGGGCTACATCGGCGGCTGGACCGTCAACGACGTCGAGAAGGACGGCCACATCCGCAAGGAGCTCGTGGTCACCCTTAAGTACGGCCCGAACCGCGAGCGGAGCATCGCTGGCGTCCGGCGAGTGTCGAAGCCCGGCCTGCGGGTCTACGCGAAGTCGACGTCGCTGCCCAAGGTGCTCGGCGGCCTGGGGGTCGCGATCATCTCGACCTCCACCGGGCTGCTCACCGACAAGCAGGCGAACAAGAAGGGCGTGGGTGGGGAAGTCCTCGCCTACGTCTGGTAAGAGGAGCGAGCAGACATGTCACGGATCGGACGACTCCCGGTTCCGGTGCCCTCTGGTGTGGAGGTCGCCCTCGACGGGCAGACCGTCAACGTCTCGGGCCCGAAGGGGAAGCTGAGCCACACGGTCGCAGCTCCCATCACCGTCGAGCGCGGTGAGGACGGCACGTTGCTGGTGCAGCGTCCCAACGACGAGCGTGAGAGCCGGTCGCTGCACGGCCTCTCGCGCACCCTCATCGCCAACATGATCACCGGCGTCACCCAGGGCTACGACAAGACCCTGGAGATCGTCGGCGTGGGTTACCGCGTGCAGGCCCGTGGTGCGGACCTCGAGTTCGCCCTGGGCTTCAGTCACCCGGTCCCGGTGAAGGCGCCCGAGGGCATCACCTTCACCGTCGAGGCCCCCACCCGCCTCCGGGTGAGCGGCATCGACAAGCAGCAGGTGGGCCAGGTCGCGGCCAACATCCGGAAGCTCCGCAAGCCCGACCCGTACAAGGGCAAGGGCGTGCGCTACCAGGGTGAGGTCGTCAAGCGCAAGGTCGGGAAGACGGGCAAGTGATGGCACAGGCACAGAGCGACAAGGGTGCCCGGGTGCACAAGCCCGTGGGCACCGACATCAGCACCGCCCGCCGCGTCTCGCGGCTGCGCCGCCACAACCGGCTGCGCAAGCGGGTCTCCGGCACGCCGGAGCGCCCGCGCATGGTGGTCAACCGCAGCAGTCGGCACATGCACGTCCAGGTGGTCGACGACACCGTCGGCCGTACCCTGGTCAGTGCGTCGACGCTGGACGCCAGCCTCAAGGGCGCCGAGGGCGACAAGTCCGCCCTCGCCAAGCAGGTCGGTGCGCTGGTGGCCGAGCGGGCCAAGGCGGCCGGGATCACCGCGGTCGTCTTCGACCGCGGTGGCAACCGGTACGCCGGCCGCATCGCGGCGCTGGCGGACGGCGCCCGCGATGGCGGGCTGGACTTCTGATGAGCACGGCAACTGAGATCGAGAGGGACGTCTGATGCCAGGACCACAGCGACGCGGCGGCGGCGCCGGCGGCGGTAACGACCGCCGCGACCGCCGTGACGGCGGGCGGGGGCCCGGGGGCGCGCCCGCCGAGAAGAGCCAGTTCATCGAGCGCGTGGTCGCGATCAACCGCGTGTCCAAGGTCGTCAAGGGCGGTCGGCGCTTCAGCTTCACCGCGCTGGTGATCGTCGGCGACGGCGACGGCACCGTGGGTGTCGGCTACGGCAAGGCCAAGGAGGTGCCCGCGGCCATCGCCAAGGGTGTCGAGGAGGCCAAGAAGCACTTCTACCGTGTGCCGCGCATCGCCAGCACCATCCCGCACCCGGTGCAGGGTGAGGCGGCCGCCGGTGTCGTGCTGCTCAAGCCGGCCAGCCCGGGTACCGGTGTCATCGCCGGTGGTCCGGTGCGCGCCGTGCTCGAGTGCGCCGGCATCCACGACGTGCTCTCCAAGAGCCTCGGGTCCTCCAACCCGATCAACATCGTCCACGCCACCATGCAGGCGCTGAAGGACCTCGTCCGTCCCGAGGAGATCGCGGCCCGCCGCGGTCTGCCCCTGGAGGACGTCGCCCCGGCCGCCATGCTGCGGGCGCGGGCCGGTCAGGGGGTCTGAGATGGCTCAGCTGAAGGTCACCCAGATCAAGTCGGCCATCGGCACCAAGCCGAACCAGCGTCAGACGCTGCGTTCGCTGGGGCTCAAGCGGATCAACGACTCGGTCGTCCAGGAGGACCGTCCCGAGATCCGCGGGATGGTCGCGACGGTGCCGCACCTGGTCACCGTCGAAGAGATCGTCTGAGCAGGGGAACACCATGACTCTCAAGGTCCACCACCTGCGGCCGGCGCCCGGCGCTCACACCAAGAAGACCCGCGTGGGTCGCGGTGAGGGCTCCAAGGGCAAGACCGCCGGTCGCGGCACCAAGGGCTCCGGCGCGCGCGTGCAGGTGTCTGCCCGCTTCGAGGGCGGCCAGACCCCGCTGCACATGCGGCTGCCGAAGCTCTCGGGCTTCAAGAACAACAACAAGGTCGTCTTCCAGGTCGTGAACCTGGACCGGATCGCCTCGCTCTTCCCCGAGGGCGGCTCGGTCAACCCGGACTCGCTGGCGGACGCCGGCGCGGTGCGGCGCGGCCAGCCGGTCAAGGTGCTGGGCACCGGCGAGCTCGGTGGCGTCCAGGTCCACGTGCACGCGCACGCCTTCTCGGCTTCGGCCGCGGAGAAGATCGGCGCGGCCGGGGGCAGCACCACCCAGATCTGAGCAAGGACCCTCCTGCCCCCCGCCACGAGCGAGCTCGCGGCGGGGCCCTGCAGGGGGGCCTTTGTCTGTCCGGCCGGTGGAGCCGGACGTCGCTGCCGGTCACCTGCGCCCGTTCCGGGCGACGGGTGACCGGCAGCGGTCCCGTTGTTGATAACCTCGCACGACCGACTCGGGGAGGGCACGTGCTGCAGGCGTTCGCCGCTGCGTTCCGGACGCCAGACCTCCGGCGCAAGCTGCTGTTCTCCCTGGCGGTCATCGCCGTGTACCGGCTGGGCGCCAGCGTCCCCGGGCCGGGGGTGTCCATCGAGAACATCAACAGCTGCCTGGAGCTGGCGCAGGCCTCCGACCAGCGGGACGTCTACTCGCTGGTCAACCTGTTCTCCGGCGGTGCGCTGCTGCGCCTGTCGGTGTTCGCGCTGGGCATCATGCCGTACATCACGGCGAGCATCATCGTCCAGCTGCTGGTCGTGGTCATCCCGCGCTTCGAGCAGCTGAAGAAGGAAGGGCAGTCGGGTCAGGCGAAGCTGACCCAGTACACCCGCTACCTGACGATCGCCCTCGCCGTCCTGCAGAGCACGGGCATCATCGCCCTCGCGCGCAGCGGGCAGCTGTTCCCCGGGTGCCCCGCGGACGTCATCCCGTCGGACTCGGTCTGGACCACGATCGTCCTGGTCGTCACCCTCACCGCCGGTACCGCCGTCATCATGTGGCTGGGCGAGCTGCTGACCGAGAAGGGGATCGGCAACGGCATGTCCGTGCTGATCTTCACCTCGATCGCCGCCCGCATCCCCGCCGAGGGCGGGTCGATCCTGCAGGCGCGCGGTGCCTACATCTTCGCGATCGTCTGCGTGATCGCGGTGATCATCATCGGCACCGTCGTCTACGTCGAGCAGGCGCAGCGGCGCATCCCGGTGCAGTACGCCAAGCGCATGGTCGGCCGCCGCATGTACGGCGGCACCTCCACCTACCTGCCGCTGAAGGTGAACCAGGCCGGCGTCATCCCGGTCATCTTCGCCTCGTCGCTGCTCTACCTCCCGCAGCTGATCGCCCAGCTCCAGGGGGACACCGCCGGCCCGGTCCGGCGGTTCTTCGAGTCCTACGTGATCAACCAGAGCAGTCCGGTGCACATCGCGATCTACTTCGCGATGATCATCTTCTTCACGTACTTCTACGTGTCGATCACGTTCAACCCGGAGGAGCGGGCGGAGGACATGAAGCGCTACGGCGGCTTCATCCCGGGCATCCGGCCGGGGCGTCCCACCGCGGAGTACCTGCAGTACGTGCTGTCCCGGATCACCCTGCCGGGGTCGATCTACCTGGGTCTGGTCGCGGTGCTGCCCAACCTCTTCCTCTCCATCACGCAGGAGGGGCAGAACCAGAACTTCCCGTTCGGCGGGACCGCGGTGCTGATCATGGTGGGAGTGGGCTTGGAGACGGTGAAGCAGATCGAGACGCAACTCAACCAGCGCAGCTACGAAGGGTTCCTGAAGTAGTGCGCGTCGTGCTGCTGGGCCCGCCCGGAGCCGGCAAGGGAACCCAGGCCCAGATCATCGCCGGCCGGCTGTCGGTGCCCGCGATCTCCACGGGCGACATCTTCCGCGCCAACGTGAGCGGCCAGACGGAGCTCGGCCGGGCCGCCAAGGTCTACATGGACGCCGGCGACCTCGTGCCTGATGAGATCACCGTGGCGATGGTCTCCGACCGGCTCGCCGAGCCCGACGCCAAGGCGGGCTTCCTGCTCGACGGCTTCCCGCGCACCATCGCCCAGGCCGAGCAGTTGCGTGACTCCCTCGCCGAGATGGGGCACCGGCTCGACCGCGTCCTGGAGCTCGTCGTCGACCAGGACGAGCTGGTCCGGCGTCTCTCGGGCCGGCGCATGCTCGTGGACGGCGAGTGGGTCCAGCGCGACGACGACAAGCCCGAGACCGTGCGGCACCGCCTCGAGGTCTACCGGGAACAGACGGCACCGCTGTCCGGTTTCTACGCCGAGGCCGGGCTGCTCAGCCAGATCGACGCGATCGGCGAGATCGACGAGGTCACCC
The DNA here is from genome assembly GCF_054050915.1 of Modestobacter sp. SYSU DS0875. NCBI lineage: Bacteria > Bacillati > Actinomycetota > Actinomycetes > Geodermatophilales > Geodermatophilaceae > Modestobacter > Modestobacter sp. SYSU DS0875. Next base: position 66,730 of record NZ_JBJHAH010000004.1, read on the forward strand.
GGCGGGCGCTGACAGCCCTCGGCGCCGAGGACGCGCTGGACGACGAGCCGGCCGACGGCTCGACCGAGGACTGAGGCCGGGACGTCCCCGGTGCACGGCGACCGCAGTGCCGCGCTCCTCGCCCAACTGCCCCTGTTGGCCAAGTGGAGTGGACGCATGATCCAGATCAAGACGGCGCACGAGATCGAGCTGATGCGTGCTTCCGGGCTCGTGACCGCCGGTGCCTTGAAGGCGGTGCGCGCAGCCGTGCGTCCCGGGGTGACCACCAAGGAGCTCGACGCGATCGCGGAGGACCACATCCGGTCCCAGGGTGCGGTGCCGAACTTCCTCGGCTACCACGGCTTCACCGGCACCATCTGCGCCTCGGTCAACGACGAGGTGGTGCACGGCATCCCGGACCCCGACCGGGTGCTCGCCGAGGGCGACAACATCTCCATCGACTGCGGCGCCATCCTCAACGGCTGGCACAGCGACTCCGCGATCACGGTCACGGTGGGGGAGCCCTCCCCGGAGGACGCGGCGCTGCTCGAGGTGACCGAGCGGTCGATGTGGGCGGGGCTCGCCCGCGCGCTGGCCGGCGGCCGGCTCACCGACATCAGCCACGCCGTGGAGGAGGCGATCACCGCCGCGGAGCACCGTTACGGCATCGTCGACCACTACGGCGGTCACGGCATCGGGACAGAGATGCACCAGGACCCGCACGTCCTGAACTACGGCCGGGCCGGCCGTGGCCCGAAGCTGGTCCCGGGCATGGCGTTGGCCATCGAGCCGATGGTCACCGTGGGCGACCCGGCGACGGTCGAGCTCGAGGACGGGTGGACCGTGGTCACCAAGGACGGCTCCCGGGCCGCTCACTTCGAGCACTCCGTGGCCATCACCCCCGAGGGCCCCTGGGTCCTGACCGCCGAGGACGGCGGTGTCGCCGGCCTGGCGCCGTTCGGCGTCACACCCCGCACCTGAGGAAGGGCCCCGTCGCCCCCACCACTCGCTCCGCTCGCGGCGGGCCCCTGTGACGGGGTCGAGCGCGGGCTGCGGGTTGCGCGGCCACCGTCACTCCGGCCCGGGTTGGAGAGTCGAGGCGGGGCGGGGTAGAGTGGCCGATGGCGTTCGCGTCGTCCGTCGTCCTGCTGTGGCCGTAGTCCGACGGACGCCCTCTGCGAGATCGCCACTCCAGCACCACCGTCCGTGCCGTCCCGGCATGGGCGCGACCAGCTCCACTGCGAGTTCTGTGAACGAGGAGGCCGTGTAGGGCATGGCAAAGAAGGACGGGGCCATCGAGGTCGAGGGTCGCGTCGTCGAGCCGCTCCCCAACGCGATGTTCCGAGTGGAACTCCAGAACGGGCACCGGGTGCTCGCCCACATCAGCGGCAAGATGCGGCAGCACTACATCCGCATCCTGCCCGAGGACCGCGTGGTCGTGGAGCTCTCGCCCTACGACCTGACCCGCGGTCGCATCGTCTACCGCTACAAGTGACCGCCGGCCGTTCGTGCAGCGAGCACGGGCGTCGGCACATCGATCTGAGGAATGAGGGGCGGCACCGGTGAAGGTCCAGCCGTCGGTGAAGAAGATCTGCGACAAGTGCAAGGTGATCCGCCGGCATGGCCGGGTCATGGTCATCTGCGACAACGCCCGGCACAAGCAGCGCCAGGGCTGAGGGAGTACCTGAACATGGCACGACTGGCTGGCGTCGACCTGCCCCGCGAGAAGCGGATGGAGATCGCGCTCACCTACATCTACGGGATCGGCAAGACCGCGGCGAAGGCGACCTTGAGCGCGACGGGCGTGAGCCCGGACCTGCGCGCGAAGGACCTCTCCGACGAGGACCTGCTGAAGCTCCGCGACTACATCGACGAGCACTTCCGCGTCGAGGGTGACCTGCGCCGTGAGGTCGCTGCCGACATCCGCCGCAAGGTGGAGATCGGTTGCTACCAGGGCCTGCGCCACCGCCGTGGCCTGCCCGTGCACGGTCAGCGCACCAAGACGAACGCGCGTGGCCGCAAGGGCCCGCGCAAGACGATCGCCGGCAAGAAGAAGGCTCGCTGAGTCGAGCTCGACGGCGCGTCGTCGCGGGTCCGTAGGGCCGGACCGACGGCGCGCCTGCAGCCCCCGCGCTGCACCCGCACCACCAGGCCACGAACACAGACACAGACCGGAGAGACATGCCTCCCAGGGCTCGCGCGGCTGCTGGCACCAAGAAGGTGCGCCGCAAGGAGAAGAAGAACGTCGCCCACGGCGCGGCGCACATCAAGAGCACGTTCAACAACACGATCGTGTCGATCACCGACCCGACCGGGAACGTGATCAGCTGGGCCTCCGCCGGCCACGTCGGCTTCAAGGGCTCTCGCAAGTCCACGCCGTTCGCCGCGCAGATGGCCGCTGAGAACGCCGCGCGCAAGGCGCAGGAGCACGGCATGCGCAAGGTCGACGTCTTCGTCAAGGGCCCGGGCTCCGGCCGGGAGACCGCGATCCGCTCGCTGCAGGCCACCGGCCTCGAGGTGGGTCAGATCCAGGACGTGACGCCGCAGCCGCACAACGGCTGCCGCCCCAAGAAGCGCCGCCGGGTCTGACCGGTCACTGACGAGACGAAGAGGTAGATAGACGTGGCCCGTTACACCGGAGCCGATTGCCGCCTGTGCCGGCGCGAGAAGATGAAGCTGTTCCTCAAGGGCAGCAAGTGCGAGTCCCCGAAGTGCCCGATCGAGATCCGGCCGTACCCGCCGGGCGAGCACGGCCGGGGTCGCAGCAAGGACAGCGAGTACCTGCTGCAGCTGCGCGAGAAGCAGAAGGCCCGCCGCATCTACGGCGTGCTGGAGAAGCAGTTCCGCGGCTACTACGAAGAGGCGAACAAGAAGACGGGCAAGACCGGTGAGGTCCTGCTGCAGATCCTCGAGTCGCGTCTCGACAACGTGGTCTACCGGGCCGGCTTCGCCGAGTCCCGTGACATGGCCCGCCAGCTGGTGCGCCACGGCCACATCAAGGTCAACGGCCACAAGGTCGACATCCCGTCCTACCGGGTGAGCGCCAACGACATCGTCGAGGTCGCCGCCAAGTCGGTCGAGATGGTCCCGTTCCAGCTCGCCCAGGCCAAGGCCGGTCAGCGCCCCGTGCCGCCGTGGCTGGAGGTCATCACCACGCAGCTCAAGGTGCTGGTCCACAACATCCCGGTGCGCCAGGTGATCGACACCCCGGTGCAGGAGCAGCTGATCGTGGAGCTCTACTCCAAGTGATCCACCGTCCCTGACCAGGCGCTCGCCTGGTCGGGGTCTGCACGACGGCGGGACGGGCGGACGGATGTCCGTCCCGCCGGCACCACCCCTCACGGCGTCATATGGCGGGTGCCGGAGGACCTGAAGGAGAACCATGCTCATCGCACAGCGTCCGACCCTCACCGAGGAGACCATCGACGCCCAGCGCTCGCGGTTCGTCATCGAGCCGCTGGAGCCGGGCTTCGGCTACACCCTCGGCAACTCCCTGCGTCGCACCCTGCTGTCCTCGATCCCCGGCGCTGCTGTCACCAGCATCCGCATCGAGGGCACCCTGCACGAGTTCACCACCGTGCCGGGCGTCAAGGAGGACGTCACCGAGATCATCCTGAACCTCAAGGGTCTCGTGGTCAGCTCCGACTCCGACGAGCCGGTCACCATGTACCTGCGCAAGCAGGGCCCGGGCGAGGTCACCGCCGCCGACATCGCGCCGCCGGCCGGTGTCGAGGTGCACAACCCCGAGCTGCACATCGCCACGCTCAACGCGAAGGGCCGGCTCGAGGTCGAGCTCGTCGTCGAGCGGGGCCGCGGGTACGTGCCGGCCACCCAGAACAAGCAGCCCGGCCAGGAGATCGGTCGCATTCCTGTCGACTCGATCTACTCCCCGGTGCTCAAGGTCACCTACGCCGTCGAGGCCACCCGCGTCGAGCAGCGCACCGACTTCGACCGCCTGGTCGTCGACGTCGAGACCAAGCCGTCGATGGAGCCCCGCGACGCCATCGCCAGCGCCGGCTCGACCCTGGTCGAGCTCTTCGGCCTGCTGCGGGAGCTCAACGTCGACGCCGAGGGCATCGAGGTCGGGCCGAGCCCGGCCGAGGCCGCCGACATCGCGAACTTCTCGATGCCGATCGAGGACATGGACCTCACCGTCCGGTCCTACAACTGCCTCAAGCGCGAGGGCGTGCACACCGTCGGTGAGCTCGTCACCCGCTCCGAGGCCGACCTGCTCGACATCCGCAACTTCGGTGCGAAGTCGATCGACGAGGTCAAGCTGAAGCTGGCCGCCATGGGCCTCGCGCTCAAGGACAGCCCGCCCGGGTTCGTCCCCTCCTCGGTGGAGAGCTACGACGAGGGCTACGAGACCGACGCGTACCAGGGCGACCCCGCCTTCGGCGACCCGGCCCAGTTCGACGAGGGCAACTACCAGGAGACCGAGCAGCTCTGACGAAGGACCCCGCTGCGCCCCCGCCGCGAGCACGCTCGCGGCGGGGCCCCGCAGCGGGGCCACTCGGGGCCCGGCACACTGGTCCCGGACCCAGCACCGCACTCTGCAGCACCGCGATGGACGACGCAGCCGGCACATGCCCGCCCGGCCGCCTGAGGAAGGACCGACATGCCCACCCCCACCAAGGGCCCCCGTCTCGGCGGGTCCCCCGCGCACGAGCGGCTGATGCTGGCCAACCTGGCCACCTCGCTGTTCGAGCACGGGCGGATCACCACCACCGAGGCCAAGGCCAAGCGGCTGCGCCCGCTGGCCGAGAAGCTGGTCACCTTCGCCAAGCGTGGTGACCTGCACGCCCGCCGGCAGGTCATGACGACGATCCGTGACAAGGACGTCGTGCACCACCTTTTCGCCGAGATCGGTCCCCGCTTCGCGGAGCGCCCCGGTGGCTACACGCGCATCGTCAAGGTCGGCCCCCGCAAGGGCGACAACGCTCCCATGGCGATCATCGAGCTGGTCGAGGGTCAGACCGTGGCCCAGCAGGCCGTCGGTGAGGCCGAGCGCGCCCGTGGCACCCGTTTCGCCTCCGGCGCCGGCTCGGCCGCTGCTGCCGGTGAGGTCGACGCCGACGCAGGCGACCTGACGGACACCGACGTCACCACCGGCCCGGGGGGCGACACCAGCCCGGCGGTCAGCGGCGACGAGCCGGCCGAGGACGTCGCCGCGGCCCAGGAGGTCGTCAGCGACGTCTACAACCCGGACGGCGACCGGCAGGACGACGGCGACGTCACCCCCGAGCCGACCGCGGAGAACCTGGCCGTCGTCGACGACGCGACCCTCTCCCCGGACGTGGCGAACGCCGCGGCCGCCGAGGTCGAGGCCGCCGAGCTCAGCGACGCCGCCACCGCCGGGACGCACGCCCCGGGCGGCGAGCCCGAGGTCGACCCCAAGTGATCCCACCGGCCTCGCGCTGAGGCCGGGGGTCATGGACCACCAGCACGCAACGGACGAGCCCGCCACCGCAGCCGGTGGCGGGCTCGTCCGCGTTCGCCTGGACGTCGCCTACGACGGCACGGCGCTGCACGGTTGGGCCCGCCAGCCCGGCCTGCGCACCGTCCAGGGCGAGCTGGAGCTCGGTCTCGCCACGGTGCTGCGCTCTGACGTCGACCTGACGGTGGCCGGTCGCACCGACGCGGGGGTGCACGCCACCGGCCAGGTCGCGCACACCGACCTCCCGGCCGACCTGTTCTCCGCCCACGCGCCGCGACTGCTGCGCCGGCTGCGCGGCGTGCTGCCGCCCGACGTCGCGGTGACCGGTGCCCGGGTGGTCACCTCCGACTTCGACGCCCGCTTCGCGGCCCTCGCCCGGCACTACGTGTACCGGCTGACCGACGCCGACGCCGGGCCGCCACCGCTGCGCCGGGCGGACACCGTCGGCTGGGCTCGGACGCTGGACGCGACCGCGATGTCGCTGGCCGCCGGCCTGCTGCTCGGGCAGCACGACTTCGCGGCGTACTGCCGACGCCGGGAGGGGGCGACGACCATCCGCACGCTGCTGGACCTGGACGTCGTCCGGGACGGCGACCTGATCGAAGTGCGCGCCTCGGCCGACGCCTTCTGCCACTCCATGGTCCGCAGCCTCGTGGGGGCGCTGATCGCAGTGGGCGAGGGGCGGCGGCCCGTGGGCTGGCCGGCGTCGCTGCTGGAGCTGCGCCGGCGGGCGAACGACGTGCCGGTGGCGCCGGCCGGCGGCCTGACCCTGGTCCGGGTCGACTACCCCTCGGACGCACAGTGGGCCGACCGCGCCCGGCTCACCCGGGCGCGGCGCGACGGCTGATCAGGGGAGGGCTGCGACGGCCTCGTCGATCGGGGTCTCGCCGGCGACCAGTTCGACCACCTCGCCCCACTTCCCGGCGGCCAGGATCTCGGCGAGCACCGCGGCGACGTCGTCCCGGGGAACGCTGCCCCGCTCGACCCCGTGCCGGAGCGTGACGCGGCCGGTGCCGGGGTCGTCGGTGAGCCCGCCCGGCCGCACGATCGTGGTGTCCAGCGCGACCCGGGGGAGGACGGAGTCCTCCGCGGCGAGCTTGGCCTGCAGATACGCGGCGAACTGGGGGTCCATCCCCTGTGGGGTGCCCTGACGGGCCTGCTCGACGCCCATGGAGGAGACCAGGAGGTAGGGGCGCACCCCGGCTCGCTCGGCGGCGTCGGCGAGCAGCACGGCCGCTCCGCGGTCGACGGTGTGCTTGCGGTCCGGGCCGCTGTTCGGGCCGCCGCCGGCGGCGAAGACCACGGCGTCGGCACCGCGGACCACGTCGGCGACCTGGTCGACCGAGGCCTGCTCCAGGTCCAGGACCGTGGGCTGGACGCCGTCGGACTCCAGGTCGGCCCGGTGGTCGGGGTTGCGGACGATGCCGACGACGGTGTCCCCGCGGCTGCTGAGCAGCCGGCCGAGGCGACGCGCGACCTGTCCATGGGCTCCGGCGATCACGATGCGCATGGCCCCGCCCTACCCGCCGGTGCTGCCCGGCAGTCGTCCATTGGCGGCGGCTCGGGCCGCGGCGAGCTCCGCAGGGGTGTCGCAGTCGGTCCAGGGCGGCGGGGAGCCGGGCGGCACGGAGGGACGGTGTCGGACGGCGGTGAGGGGCCCGAGCACCGACCGCAGGGGCGCGTGCGGTCGGGCCCCGACGAGCGCGGTCCGGAGCGCCGCGGTGCGCCACAGCCCCAGCAGCAGCTGCTCCCGGCCGGTCTCGTCGACGACGAGCACGCCGTCCCCGGTGAGCCTGTCCCGCAGCTCGGCGACGAGCTGCGGCGTGACGAACGGCAGGTCACCGGCGAGCACCGCGACCACGTCGACGCCGCCGGGCAGCGCGGCGAGGCCGGCGCCCAGAGCCGGCACGGGACCGCCGCCGGGGGGCTCTTCCCGCACCAGCACGGCACCCGCCGGCACGTCCTGGGGAGGGCCGACGACGACCCGGGGCCGCGCGTCGGCCACCGCGGCCAGGACGGCGTCCAGCATGGTCCGACCACCGACGTCGAGCTGTGGCTTGGGCTGCCCGCCCAGGCGGGCGGCGCGACCGCCGGCGAGGACGACCGCGGCGTAGGGCGGGAGCTCGGTCACGGCACGAACGGTAGGGCGCGGCCGGTGAGTACCGTCAGGCGCGTGGGACGAGTCACGAGCCGGACCCCGGTGCTGCGCATCCGGGGCGACCTGCACACCCAGCGCCCGGACACCGTCGCGGCGGAGGAGCCGTTGGAGATCCGCCTGGGCGGCACCCCCCTGGCGGTGACGATGCGCACCCCGGGCGACGACTTCGACCTCGTGCACGGGTTCCTGGCCACCGAAGGCGTCATCCGCAGCGCCGACGACCTCGCCGGGCTGCGGTACTGCAACTCCGTCGACGACGAGGGCAGGAACACCTACAACGTGGTGGACGTCGACCTGGCACCCGGCGTCGAGGCACCGGACACCGCGCTGGACCGGAACTTCTACACCTCCAGCTCGTGCGGGGTCTGCGGCAAGGCGAGCATCGACGCGATCCGCACCCGGACCAGCTACGCCATCGCCGGTGACGACACCCGGCTCACGCTGGAGACGCTGCTGGCCCTGCCCGACCGCCTGCGGGCGGCGCAGCAGGTGTTCGAGAAGACCGGTGGGCTGCACGCAGCCGGGCTGTTCACGCCCGAGGGCGAGCTGGTCGCGCTGCGCGAGGACGTCGGCCGGCACAACGCGGTGGACAAGGTCATTGGTGACGCGGTGCGCGAGGGGCGGGTGCCGCTGTCCCGGCACGTGCTGATGGTCAGCGGGCGGTCGTCGTTCGAGCTGACCCAGAAGGCGGCGATGGCCGGCATCCCGGTGCTCGCCGCGGTGTCGGCGCCCAGCTCGCTGGCGGTGGAGCTGGCCCAGGAGTTCGGCATGACGCTGATCGGCTTCCTCCGCGGCGATGGCTGCAACGTCTACACCCACCCCGAACGCCTGGATCTGGACTAGGGGGAGCCGGGGACGGGCTGCGACACCGCGAGGCTGCCGCGCCGCACCGCGGCCAGGTGCCGTCCCCGACCTGCGCTGATCCGCTGCCCGGGTTCTCGGTGGGAGCCTCCGGCCCCGCGCCGGGCTCCCGGACCGTCCCACGGACGAGCGATCCGCACCCGTACCCGGCTCTCCCACCTCATGGGCCCGGCGCTGACGCGCCGGGCCCATGATCGCCGCCGCGGAGCTGGCTGACGACGTGCGGGAGCAGCGGGCCGAGGACAGCGAGCCCGTCGCGGACGCCGCCGGTGGAGCCGGGCAGGTTCACGATCAGGGTGCGGCTGCAGGTGCCGGCCAGGCCCCGGGACAGCACCGACGTCGGTACGGCGCCCTGGCCGTACCGCCGGATCGCCTCGGCGATGCCCGGCGCCTCCCGTTCCAGGACGGCGCGGGTCGCCTCGGGGGTGACGTCGGTGGGGGTCAGCCCGGTGCCGCCGGTGGTGAGGACGACGTCGGCGCCGGCGGCCACCGCCTCGCGGAGCACGACCTCCAGCTCGGCGATGTCGTCCGGGCGGACGTGCGGCCCCTCGACGGTGAAGCCGAGCTCGCGCAGCCCGTCGGCGAGCGCCTGGCCGCTGCGGTCCTCGTACACGCCGAACGCCGCGCGGTTGGACGCGGTGACGACGACGGCCAGGGCGTCGGGCGGGAGCTCGGTCACCGGTGGAAGTCCCCGCTCTTGCCGCCGGTCTTCGACAGCAGCCGCACGTCGGTGAGGGAGGCGCGCTTGTCGACGGCCTTGACCATGTCGATCACCGTGAGCCCGGCGACGGTGACCGCCGTCAGGGCCTCCATCTCCACACCGGTGCGGTCGGCGGTGCGCGCGGTGGCGGCGATCTCCACGGCGTCGTCGGTGACCTCCAGGTCGACGGTCACCCCGTGCAGCGCGATCGGGTGGCACAGCGGCACCAGGTCCGGCGTCCGCTTGGCCCCGGCGATGCCGGCGATCCGCGCGGTGGCGATCGCGTCGCCCTTCGGCACGCCCCCGCTGCGCAGCAGCGCGACGACCTCGGGGCTGACCAGCACCCGGCCGGCTGCGGTGGCCGTGCGCGCGGTGACCGCCTTCGCGGTGACGTCGACCATCCGGGCGGCGCCGGACTCGTCGAGGTGGGTGAGCCGTGGCTCGCTCATTGGAGTGCTCCTTCGATCAGGACGACGGTCACCTCGGCCCCCGCGGGCAGCTCGGTGACCTCCTCGGGGAGGACGACCAGGCAGTTGGCCCGGGCCAGGTGGGCGACCAGGTGCGAGCCGGGGCCACCGACCTGGGACACCTCGCCGCCGTCGAACCGGCCGCGGAGGAACTGGCGCTTCCCCGCCGGGGAGCGCAGCGGCGCGGTGAGCCGGGCGGTGGTCCGCAGCCGGTCGGGGTCGCTGTGCCCCAGCGCCCGGCGCAGCGCCGGGCGCACGAACACCTCGAAGGAGACGAACGAGCTCACCGGGTTCCCGGGCAGGGTGACCACCGGGACGCCGTCCACGGTGCCGGCGCCCTGCGGCCCGCCGGGCTGCATGGCGACCTTGCCGAACTCGACGGTGCCCAGGCCGCGGAAGGCGTCCTTGACCACCTCGTAGGCGCCGGCGCTCACCCCGCCGCTGGTCACCAGCAGGTCTGCGGTGTCGAGCTCGGCGCGGACGGCGCGCAGGAACTCGTCGACGTCGTCGGGCACGAAGTGCAGCGCGCGCGCCTCACCGCCGGCGGCCTCGACCGCGGTGGCCAGCAGCACGGAGTTGGACTCGTAGATCTGCCCCGGCAGCAGCGGCCGGCCGGGCTCGACCAGCTCGCTCCCGGTGGACAGCACCAGCACCCGCGGGCGGCGGCGCACGGGCACGACGGCGTGGCCGACCGCGGCCGCCAGGCCGAGCTGCGCGGCGCCGAGCGGCGTGCCCGCGGCGAGGGCGACCTCGCCGGCGCGGATGTCCTCCCCGGTGTGGCGCAGGTGTGCGCCGGCGGCGGGGGAACCGGTGATGGTGACCACGTCGGTCGCGCCGTCGGTGCGCTCCACCGGGACGACGACGTCGGCGCCGGCCGGCACGGGGGCACCGGTCATGATCCGGTGCACCGTGCCCGGCTCGAGGACCGGGACGTCGGTGCGCCCGGCCGGGATGTCGGCGGCCACCGGCAACCGGACGGGGGACTCCGCACCGGCCGCCACCACCTCGGCGTGCCGGGCGGCGTAGCCGTCCATCGCCGAGTTGGTGAAGCCAGGCAGCGAGACCAGCGCGGGCAGGTCGGCGGCGAGCACCCGCCCGGCCGCCGCGGCGAGCGGCACGTCCTCGACCGGCAGCGGGGCCAGCAGGCCGCGCACCACCGCCTGGTGTTCCTCGACCGTCCGCACGCCCCCATCCTCACCGACAGACCGCTGCGGCGGGCGAGGGGGCGCGTGCACCACCCGGCCCGACCGGGCAGGGTGGGCGGCGTGAGTGCTGCTGAGGGACCGGTCGTCGTCGTCGGGCAGGTGGGCCGTGACCTGGTGCTGGAGGTCGACCAGCTGCCCCGCGGGGGCGGCAGCACCCCGGTGCGCTCCCGTCGTGAGCTGCTCGGGGGCAAGGGCGCCAACCAGGCCGTGGCCGTGCAGCAGCTGGGCGTCCCGGTCGCGCTGGTGGGCGTGCTGGGGGACGACGCGGCGGGTGACCAGGTGCTGGCGCAGGCGGTGCACGACGGCATCTGGATCTCCGGTGTGGTGCGCCGGCCCGGGGGGACCACCGCCCTGCTGGTCGACCTGGTGGAGGCCGGCGGCACCCGGCGACTCCTCGAGGACGTGCCCGGGTCGAGCCTGCTGACCCCGGACGACGTGGCGGCCTCCGGTGAGCTGTTCGCGCGCGCCCGGGCGGTCGTCCTGCAGCTGCAACAGCCGGGACCGGCGGTGCGGGCAGCGCTGGAGCTCGCGCCCCGCAGCGCCCTGACGGTGGCCGACGGCGCCCCGCCGGACGAGGAGACCGCGGCGGCGCTGCTGGACGGTGTGCAGGTCCTCCGCGCGGACGCCACCGAGGCCGGCATGTGGGTCGGCGGCGAGCTGACCGGCCTGGACGACGTGCGTGCCGCGGCCACCGAGCTCTGCCACCAGGGCCCGCGGGTGGTCTGCCTGGCCGCCGGCGAGGAGGGTGACCTGACCGTGTGGCGGTCGCGCAGCGGGCTGGTGCAGGAGCAGCTCGTCCCGTTGCAGGGGGAGTCCCCGGTCGACCCGACCGGCGCGGGGGACACCGTCGTCGCGGCGCTCACCGTCGCCCTGCTGTCCGGTCGCGACCCCCGGGAGGCGGCCTGGCAGGCGGGCGTCGCCGCCGCGCGCACCGTCTCCCGGCTCGGTGGGCGCCCGCGGCTGGACCCGGACGAGGTGCAGCGCGCCGCCGCGGAGGCCCGTCGTCCTGCCGGTCGCTGACCCCGCCGGTAGCGTGTCCGCCGCACCCATCGGGGAGAGGACTGCTGTGACCGAGATCGACCGGATGCTGGCGGCCAACGCGGAGTGGCTGGACGAGTTCCCCGGGCCCATGCCGGTGGCGCCCGCGCGCAAGGTCGCCGTCGTGGCCTGCATGGACTCCCGGATGCCGCTGTTCGGCCTGCTCGGCCTCGCGGTGGGCGACGCCCACGTGCTCCGCAACGCCGGCGGCCTGGTCACCGAGGACACCCTCCGCTCGCTGGCCATCTCCCAGCACCTGCTGGGCACCCGCTCCGTGGTGCTCGTGCACCACACCGACTGCGGGCTGAACAAGGCGACCGAGGAGCAGTTCCGCGCCGCCGTCGAGGAGGCCACCGGAGTGCGCCCGCCGTGGCCCGCGGGTGCCTTCACCGACCTGGACGCCGACGTCCGGGAGTCGATCCGCCGCGTGCGCGAAGCGCCCTACCTGGTGACCGAGGAGATCCGGGGCACGGTCTACGACGTCGCGACGGGCCGGCTGCGCGAGGTGTCCTGACGGCGTGCCCTGCAGGGGCCCGTTGCGAGCTCGCGAGCGGTGGGGCGGGCGAGGTCCTCCGGGGGGCCTCCTCCTGGTATCGTGTCCGTTTGGCGCGCGCTGCCGGCTGGTGCACGCGTGTCCCGGGTCGTCGGTCACCTGTACGCACGGTGCCCGGATGGCGGCCAAGTCTCCCGTGCTCGGTGAGGCGATCCCACCAGCCGCCCGCCCGATCGACGAAGGACAGTGAGCCTCGTGCGCACGTACAGCCCCAAGCCCGGTGACATCACCCGGGCGTGGCACGTCATCGACGCCACCGACGTGGTGCTCGGCCGACTCGCCAGCCAGACCGCACAGCTGCTGCGCGGCAAGCACAAGCCCCAGTTCGCCCCGCACGTGGACGCAGGTGACTTCGTCGTCATCGTCAACGCGGGCAAGGTGGCGCTGACCGGCTCCAAGCGCGACGACAAGATCGCCTACCGCCACTCCGGTCACCCGGGCGGCCTCAAGCGGACCAACGTCGGCGACGAGCTCCGGACCCGTCCCGACCGCGTCATCGAGCGCGCCGTCAAGGGGATGCTGCCGCACAACTCGCTGGGCCGGCAGATGCTCTCCAAGCTCAAGGTCTACGCCGGGCCCGAGCACCCGCACGCCGCCCAGCAGCCCCAGACCTACGAGATCAAGCAGGTGGCCCAGTGACCACGCCCATGACCACGGCCCAGACCGTGACCGACGCCGACGGGCGTCCGGTGCAGACCGTCGGCCGCCGCAAGGAGGCCATCGTCCGGGTGCGTCTGCTCCCCGGCACCGGCCAGTTCCGGCTCAACGGCCGCTCCATCGAGGAGTACTTCCCCAACAAGGTCCACCAGCAGCTCATCCGTGAGCCGTTCGTGATCCTGGAGAAGGCCGAGCAGTACGACGTCGTCGGGATCCTGCACGGCGGCGGCGTCAGCGGCCAGGCCGGCGCGCTGCGCCTGGCGATCGCCCGCGCGCTGATCGAGGTCGAGCCCGACGACCGCCCGACCCTGAAGAAGGCCGGCTTCCTGACCCGTGACCCGCGCGTCACCGAGCGCAAGAAGTACGGCCTGAAGAAGGCCCGCAAGGCCCCGCAGTACTCCAAGCGCTGACCGGCGTCCGGGGGTCTGTTCCATGGGTCGCCTCTTCGGCACCGACGGCGTCCGAGGCCGGGCCAACGCCGACCTGACGCCGGAACTGGCCCTCTCGGTGGCCCGTGCGGCTGCCAGCGTGCTCGCCGACCGCGACGGGACCTCGCGTCCCGTCGCGGTCGTCGGCCGCGACCCCCGCGCGAGCGGGGAGATGCTCGAGGCGGCCGTGGTCGCCGGGCTGGCCAGTGCCGGCGCCGAGGTCCTGCGGGTGGGCGTGCTGCCCACGCCGGCCATCGCGCACCTGACCGGGCGCACCGACGCCGACCTCGGCGTGATGCTGTCGGCCAGCCACAACCCGATGCCGGACAACGGCATCAAGCTGTTCAGCCGCGGCGGGCACAAGCTGCCCGACGCGGTCGAGGCGGCGATCGAGCGGCGGGTCACCGGTCTCGACGGCGGTGACCCCCGGGGCGACCACCGCCCCACCGGCGGCGGGGTCGGCCGCGTCCGTGAGCTGGCCGGCGCCGCCGAGGACTACACCGCCCACGTCCTCTCGGCCCTGCGCGAGCCGTTGCGCGGCCTGCGCGTGGTGGTCGACTGCGCCCACGGCGCCGCCTTCCGCTGCGCGCCCGAGGTCTACCGCCGGGCCGGCGCGGAGGTGCACGTCATCGGTGGCGAGCCCGACGGCTGGAACATCAACGACGGCATCGGCTCCACCCACCTGGAGCCGCTGATCGCCGAGGTCGCCCGCCGAGGCGCGGACATCGGCATCGCGCACGACGGTGACGCCGACCGCTGCCTGGCCGTCACCGCCGAGGGGCAGGTCGTCGACGGCGACGCGATCCTCGCGATCTGCGCGCTGGCGCTGCACGAGAGCGGCAACCTCACCAACGACACGGTCGTGGCCACGGTGATGAGCAACCTCGGCTTCCACCACACCATGCGCGACGCGGGCATCGCCGTGCAGACCACCGCCGTGGGTGACCGCTACGTGCTGGAGGCGCTCCGCTCCCGCGGGCTGTCCCTCGGGGGCGAGCAGAGCGGGCACCTGGTCTTCCTCGACTGGGCCACCACCGGCGACGGCCTGCTCACCGGGCTGGCCCTGCTGTCCCGGATGAGCGCGACCGGGGCGTCGCTGTCGGAGCTGGCCTCCGTCGTCCGGCGGCTGCCGCAGACGCTGGTCAACGTGCCGGTCACCGACCGGCTGGCGGTCGTGGAGAGCGACGAGGTCGCCCAGGCGGTCAACGCGGTCGAGGCCGAGCTCGGCGACACCGGCCGGGTGCTGCTGCGGCCCTCGGGCACCGAGCAGCTGGTCCGGGTGATGGTGGAGGCGCCCACCCAGGAGGAGGCCGACGAGACGGCCGCCCGGCTCGCCGCGGTGGTGGCCGCCACCGGCTGAGCGGCCCGGGACGACGCACCGGACGCTCCCGTCGCACCTGTCCCGTGCGCTCCGTGTCGCCATCGACCGTGACGGAACGGTTCCACGCTCCCGGTAGCATCGGTCGAATGTGCGGCATCGTGGGGTATGTGGGACCGCAGAACTCGCTCGACGTGGTCCTGGACGGACTCCGCCGGCTCGAGTACCGCGGATATGACTCGGCCGGGGTCGCGGTCGTCGCCGACGGGCGGATGAGCACCGCGAAGAAGGCCGGCAAGCTGGCCAACCTGGAGAAGGAGCTCGCCGAGGAGGGGCTGCCCGCCGCCACCATCGGCCTCGGGCACACCCGGTGGGCCACCCACGGCGGGCCCACCGACCGCAACGCCCACCCGCACGTCTCCGCCGACGACACCGTCGCGGTCGTGCACAACGGCATCATCGAGAACTTCGCCGCGCTGCGCGCCGAGATCGAGGCGACGGGTGTGGAGTTCACCTCCGAGACCGACACCGAGGTCGTCGCCCACCTGCTGGCCGCCACCTACCGGGAGCTGCCCGCCGGTCCCGGCCGGCTCAGTGAGGCGATGCGCGTGGTCAGCCGGCAGCTCGAGGGCGCCTTCACCCTCGTCGCCGGTCACGCGGCGGAGCCCGACACCCTGGTCGCCTCCCGGCGCAACAGCCCGCTGGTCGTGGGCGTCGGTGAGGGTGAGTACTTCCTCGGCTCCGACGTCGCGGCCTTCATCGGGCACACCCGCAAGGCCCTCGAGCTCGGCCAGGACCAGGTCGTGGAGATCGACCGCACCCGCGGGGTCACGGTCACCGACTTCACCGGCGCGCCGGTCGAGCCCACGGCCTACGACGTCGACTGGGACGCCGAGGCCGCCGAGAAGGGCGGCTACGACTGGTTCATGCTCAAGGAGATCGCCGAGCAGCCGCAGGCGGTCGCGGACACCCTGCTGGGTCGGCTGGGGGAGAACGGCGAGCTCGTCCTCGACGAGGTCCGCCTCTCCGACCAGGAGCTGCGCGACATCGACAAGGTCTTCGTCGTCGCCTGCGGCACCGCCTACCACGCCGGCCTGATCGCCAAGTACGCCATCGAGCACTGGACCCGGATCCCGGTGGAGGTGGAGCTGGCCAGCGAGTTCCGCTACCGCGACCCGGTGCTGGACCGCTCGACGCTCGTGGTCGTCATCAGCCAGTCCGGTGAGACGATGGACACCCTGATGGCGCTGCGCCACGCCCGCGAGCAGAAGGCCCGGGTGCTGGCGATCTGCAACGCGAACGGCTCGACGATCCCGCGCGAGTCCGACGCCGTCCTCTACACCCACGCCGGGCCGGAGGTCGCCGTCGCCTCCACCAAGGGCTTCCTCACCCAGGTGGTCGCCTGCTACCTGGTGGGGCTGTTCCTCGCCCAGGTCCGCGGGGTCAAGTACGCCGACGAGGTCGCCTCGATCGTCGACGACCTGCGGCAGCTGCCGGGTGCGGTGTCCCAGGTGCTCGCCGACATGGAGCCGGTGCGCGAGCTGGCCCGGTCGCTGGCCACCGAGAACACCCTGCTGTTCCTCGGCCGGCACGTGGGCTACCCGGTCGCCCTCGAGGGCGCGCTCAAGCTCAAGGAGCTGGCCTACATCCACGCCGAGGGCTTCGCCGCCGGCGAGCTCAAGCACGGGTCGATCGCGCTGATCGGGCAGGGCACGCCGGTCGTCGTCGTGGTGCCGTCGCCGCGCAGCCGCGGGTCGGTGCACGGCAAGGTGGTCTCCAACATCCAGGAGGTCCGTGCCCGTGGTGCCCGGACCATCGTGGTGGCCGAGGAGGGCGACGACGACGTGCTGCCCTACGCCGACCACCTGATCCGGGTGCCGCGCACGCCCACCCTGCTGGCGCCGGTGGTCACCACCGTGCCGCTGCAGGTGCTGGCCTGCGAGATCGCCGACACCCGGGGCCTGGACGTCGACCAGCCGCGCAACCTGGCGAAGTCCGTCACCGTCGAGTAGGCGGGGCCTGTTCCCCGGTTGGATCAGGTCACCTGATCACTGCCTGTCCCCCCGCACCAGCACTGGTGCGGGGGACAGGTGGTGGTGCGGGAGGACGCCGGGCGGGGCCACCGGGCAGACTGGGCCCGTGATCATCGGGGTCGGCATCGACGTGTGCCCGGTCGACCGGTTCGCCGCGTCGCTGCAGCGCACGCCGGGCCTGCGGGACCGGCTCTTCACCGCCGCCGAGCAGCGCACGCCCGCAGGCACGGAGCGGACCGGGGAGTCCCTGGCCGCCCGCTTCGCGGCGAAGGAGGCGCTGGCCAAGGCCCTCGGGGCCCCCGGCAGCCTGCAGTGGCACGACGCGGAGGTGGTGGTCGGGGAGCGGGGCCGTCCCCACCTGGAGGTGCGGGGCACCGTGGCCCGGCAGGCCGCGGAGCTCGGCGTCACCTCCTGGCACGTGTCGTTGAGCCACGACGGGGGCATCGCCTCTGCCGTGGTCATCGCCGAGGGTGCTCCGTGATCGGGCTGTACACCGCCGACCAGGTGCGGACGGCGGAGCGTGCGCTCATGGCGACGCTGCCGGCCGGCGCGCTCATGCAGCGAGCCGCCACCGGCCTGGCGACGATCTGCCTCGGCCTGGCCGGCCGGGCGCACGGTCTGCGGGTGGTGCTGTTGGTCGGTGCCGGTGACAACGGCGGCGACGCGCTGTTCGCCGGAGCGCACCTGGCCCGCCGCGGTGCGCAGGTGACCGCGGTGCTGCTGGACCCCGACCGCGCGCACGCGGCCGGGCTGGCCGCGCTCCGCCGGGCCGGGGGCCGGGTCGCCGACCCCCTGCACAGCGGGCTGGACCGCGCCGACCTCGTCCTGGACGGCGTCGTCGGCATCGGGGGTTCCGGCGGGCTGCGTCCGGCCGCCGCCGACCTGGCCGGGCAGGCCGCCGCCGGGCCGGGGCTGCTGGTCGCCGTCGACCTGCCCAGCGGGGTCGCCGCGGACACCGGGGAGGTGCCCGGGGAGGTCTTCACCGCGCAGCACACGGTGACCTTCGGCGCGGTGAAGCCGGGGCTCGTCGTCGGGGAGGGCCGCCGGCACGCCGGGCAGGTGCACCTGGTCGACATCGGCCTCGGCCCGCACCTCGGCGAGCCGTCCGCCCGGCAGTTGGCCGATGCCGACGCCGCGGCGCGGATCGAGCCGCCGTCGCCGGACAGCGACAAGTACACCGGCGGGGTCGTGGGGGTCGTCGCCGGCTCGGCCACCTACCCGGGGGCCGGCGTGCTCTGCACCGGCGCCGCGCTGCGCACCCGTCCGGGCCTGGTGCGGTACGCCGGTACCGCCGCCGACGGGGTGCGTGCCTCCTGGCCGGAGGCGATCGTGACCTCCGGCCGCCCCGGGGACGCCGGCCGGGTGCAGGCCTGGGTCGTGGGCCCGGGCATGGGCACCGACGACGACGCGCGCAGCGTGCTGGCCGAGGTGCTCGCCACCGACCTGCCGGTGGTGGTGGACGCCGACGGGCTGACGATGGTCGCCGCGTCGCCGGAGCTCGTCCGCGACCGCACCGCGCCGACCGTGCTCACCCCGCACGACCGCGAGTTCGCCCGCATCTTCACATGGGCGGGTGGGTCGGATCGGATCAGCGCCGACCGGATGGCCGCCGCCCGACGGGGGGCGGCCGAGCTGGGGTGCACGGTGCTGCTCAAGGGCGATGCCACCGTGGTCGCCGACGCGGCGGGGACGACGTTCGTCAACGGCACCGGCACCCCCTGGCTGGCCACCGCCGGTACCGGTGACGTCCTCTCCGGCGTGCTCGGCTCGGTGCTGGCGCAGACCCCGGTCACCGGGCTGCCCGCGGTCGAGGCCGCCGCGACCGCCGCCCACGTGCACGGCCGGGCGGGTCAGCTGGCCGCCGCGGACGGACCGCTGGTCGCCGGTGACCTGGTGCGCCACCTGCCGGAGGCCGTCGGCCGGCTGTACCGGGGCGGTGCCCCCGCCTGAGCGGGCGCGCCTGGGACAGTGGGCTGGTGACGACGGTGCAGCAGACCCCCCGGCGGACCGGGGACAGTCGAGCCGAGGTGCTGGTCGACCTGGACGCGATCGCGGCGAACACCGCGGTGCTGCGCGAGCGGGTCGGCCGGCCGCTGATGGCCGTGGTCAAGGCCGACGGGTACGGCCACGGGCTGGTGCCGGCCGCCCGTGCCGCGCTCGCCGGCGGCGCCGACGCGCTCGGGGTGACCGTGCTGGAGGAGGCGCTCGCGCTGCGTGCGGCGGGGATCACCGCGCCGCTGCTGTCGTGGCAGCACGGGCCGGGGGAGGACTACGCCGCCGCGCTGACCGCCGACGTCGAGGTGTCGGTCAACGCCGAGTGGGCGCTGGCCGAGGTGGTGGACGCCGCCCGGGCCACCGGCCGGACCGCCCGGGTGCAGTTGTTCGCCGACACCGGGCTGTCCCGGGAGGGCGCCACCCCGGACGCCTGGCCCGGGCTGGTGGCGGCCGCGGCGCGCGCCCAGGCCGACGGCGAGCTGGTGGTCACCGGGCTGTGGAGCCACCTGGCCTACGCCGACGCCCCGACGCACCCGACGATCGGCCGGCAGGTGCGCGTGTTCGAGGAGGCCGTGGCGCTGGCCCGGGCGGCCGGGCTGACCGACGCCCGCCGGCACCTGGCCAACTCGGCGGCGACCATCGCGCTGCCGGAGACCTGGTTCGACATGGTCCGTCCCGGCGTGGCGGTCTACGGGCTGGACCCGCTGGGCGGCGACCCGGCGCAGTACGGGCTGCGCCCGGCGATGACCGTGCGGGCCCGGGTCGCGCTGACCAAGCGGGTACCCGCCGGTGCCGGGGTCTCCTACGGCCACACCTACGCGACCGCGGCGGAGACGACGCTGGCGCTGGTGCCGGTCGGGTACGCCGACGGGGTGCCCCGGGCCGCCGGCAACCGCGCGCGCGTGCTGGCCGCGGGCGCGCAGCGCACCATCGCCGGCCGGGTGTGCATGGACCAGTTCGTGCTCGACGTCGGGAACGACCCGGTGGCGCCCGGTGACCGGGTGGTGCTGTGGGGCCCGGGCGACGACGGCGAGCCGACGGCGCAGGACTGGGCCGATGCCCTCGACACCATCCACTACGAGCTGGTCACCCGGGTCGGTGGCAGGTTCACCCGCCGGCACGTCGGTACGGCCGGGGCGGTCTGATGGCCGCCGCGAACCGCCACCCGCACCAGGTCCACCACCTGCACCGGCCCAGCGGGCGCACCGTCGGCCTGGTCGGTGCGGTGCTCGGGCTGGCCGCCGCCGGCACGGCCGTCGGGGTCACCGCCACCCGCGCGGCCACCGCCCGGGTCCGTGCCGAGCGGCTGGCCGGCCAGGTCCCCGACGTCGACCAGGAGACGTGGCAGGAGCTGCGCGAGGAGGACCCGCTGGGCCTGTACCGCCGCCCGGCCGACCGGACGGCGGTGGTCGAGGCCGACGACGGCTGCCGGCTGGCCGTGGAGGAGGTCGGGCCGCTCGACGCGCCGCTGACCGTCGTGTTCGTGCACGGCTACGCGCTGTCGATGCACTCCTGGACGTTCCAGCGCCGCGCCCTCGGCGAGCAGCTGGCCACCGCCAACGGCCACCGGCCGGCGGCCCGGCTGGTCTTCTACGACCAGCGCGGCCACGGCTCCTCCGGCCGGGGCGACGCCGCGCACGCCACCATCGAGCAGCTGGCCGCGGACCTGGAGGCGGTGCTCACCGCGCGGGTGCCGCGCGGTCCGGTGGTGCTGGTCGGCCACTCGATGGGCGGGATGAGCCTGCTGGCGTTCGCCCGCCGCCGTCCGGAGCTGTTCGGCGACCGGGTGGTGGGCGTGGCGCTGGTCTCGACCTCCAGCGGCAACCTCGCCGACCTCGACTTCGGCCTGCCGCACCTGCTCACCCGGGTGCGGACCGCGGTGCTGCCGCTGGCCGCGTGGACCATGCGCCGCCGGCCGGTGATCGCCGAGCACACCCGCCGGCTGGCCAAGGACGTCGTCTCCGCCGCCACCCGGGCGCTGTCGTTCTCCTCCGCCGACGTCGCGCCGGCGCTGGGCCACTACGTGGACGCGATGATCGCCGGCACCCCGGTCGACGTGATCGCGGAGTTCTACCCGGCGCTGGTCCGCCTGGACCAGAGCGGCGCCATCGAGCCGCTGCGCCGGGTGCCCGTCCTGGTGCTCACCGGCGACAGCGACCGGATGATCCCCGCGGCGCACAGCGAGCTCATCGTGCAGGACCTGGGCCACGACGAGCACGGGGTGGACTTCGTCGTCGTACCCGACGCCGGGCACCTGGTGCCGCTCGAGCACCCGGAGCAGGTGACGGCGGCGCTGTCCGAGCTGCTGCGCCGGGTGGAGGCGGAGCGGGGGTCCCGGCGCGGGTGACCGCACCGGACCGGTCGTAGGGTGCTGGCCGTGGCCGCCCTCCGACCGCCCCGCCTCGACGCGGCCGCCGACGAGGTGGCCCGCACCGCCGCGGCCGCGGCGGACTGGACCGCGTTGGCCGGGGTCGCCCGCTCCTGCGTGGCCTGCCCGGAGCTGGCCGCCACTCGCCAGCACGTCGTCGTCGGCGACCTGCCCGTCGGTGGCCGCCCGCGGCTGGTGCTCGTGGGCGAGGCCCCGGGGGCGACCGAGGACGAGACCGGCCGGCCCTTCGTCGGGCGCTCCGGCGCGCTGCTGGACCAGTTGCTCGGCGAGGCGGGGCTGGACCGGGCCGACGCCGCGGTGCTCAACATCGTGAAGTGCCGGCCGCCGGCCAACCGCACCCCGAAGGCGCCTGAGGTGGCGCGCTGCAGCGGCTGGTTGCGCCGCCAGCTGGAGCTGCTCGACGCCCGGGTGGTGGTGGCGCTGGGGCTCTCCTCGGCGAAGTGGTTCCTCGGGCCGCGCACCGTGCTGGCCCAGGTCCGCGGCCGGGCGCACGAGGTCGACGGCCGGCAGGTGTGGGCCACCTACCACCCGTCGGCGGCGATCCGGTTCGGGCCCAACGGGGCCCCCCGCGCCGGCCTGCTGGCCGACCTGCGCGCCGTGGCGGGCTCGCTGTGAGGCGCGAGCACGTGCTCCCCACGCCGGCGGACACCCACGCGCTGGGCCGCGAGCTGGCCAGGATGCTGCGCGCCGGTGACCTCCTGGTGCTCGCCGGGCCGCTGGGCGCCGGCAAGACGGCGCTCACCCAGGGCATCGGCGCGGGGCTCGGCGTGCGTGGGCCGGTCACCTCGCCGACGTTCGTGCTGGCCCGGGTGCACCGCGGCGGCCGGGTGCCCCTGGTGCACGTCGACGCCTACCGGCTCGGCAGCATGGCCGACGTCGACGACCTGGACCTCGACGCCACCACCGAGGAGGCGGTCACCGTCGTCGAGTGGGGCCACGGCCTGGTCGAGCAGCTGGCCGACGAGCACCTGGTCGTCGAGCTGGACCGGCGGGACGACGACGTGCGCACCGCCCGGCTGGTGCCCGTCGGCCCGGGCTGGGAACAGCGGCTCACGGACCGCTGACCGCCGCGAACTACTGTGGTCGGTCGTGCTGGTCCTCGCGCTCGACACCGCCACCCCGACCCTCGTCGTCGGCCTGGCGCGGTGGTCCGGCGAGGGGCCGGGCGCGGGTCCGGCGGAGGTGCTCGCCGAGCGCGCCGTCGCCTCGGGCAACCGGCACGCCGAGCTCCTCACCCCCGCGGTGCGCGAGGTGCTCGCCGAGGCCGGGGTCACGCGGGCCGACCTCGACGCCGTCGTCACCGGGCTGGGTCCGGGGCCGTTCACCGGGCTGCGGGTCGGCATCGTCACCGCCGCCGCGTTCGGCGACGCCCTCGGGTTGCCGGTGCACGGTGTCTGCTCGCTGGACGCGGTGGGCGAGGGCGCCCGGTCGGTGGTCACCGACGCCCGCCGCAAGGAGGTCCACTGGGCCACCTACGACGCCGCGGGCACCCGGCTCGCCGGCCCCGGCGTGGACCGGCCGGAGGACGCCCCGGTCACCGACCCGGTGGTGGGCGACGTCCGGTTCGCCGAGCGGCTCGGGCGCGACGTCGCCCCCGCGGAGGTGACGACGGCGGGGCTGCTGCGCGCCGCCGCCCCGCTGCTCGGCTCGCCGCCAGCACCGCTGGAGCCGCGCTACCTGCGCCGTCCCGACGCCGTGCCGCCGGTCGCCCGCAAGGCGGTCAGCCAGTGAGCGTCCGGCTGCGCGCGATGACCGCGGCCGACCTCCCCCGGGTGATGGAGCTGGAGGAGGAGCTCTTCGCGCCCGACACCTGGACCGAGTGGATGTACCGCGACGAGCTGGCCCGCCCCGACACCCGCCGCTACCTGGTCGCCGTCGACCCGGACGACGTCGTCGTCGGCTACGCCGGGCTGATCGCCTACGACGACGAGGCGCACATCGCCACCATCGGGGTCACCGGCGCGCGGCAGCACGAGGGCATCGGGGCGCTGCTGCTGGACACCCTGCTGGTGGAGGCCGACCGGCGGCCCACCCCGGTGCTGCTGGAGGTGCGCGCCGACGACGCGGCCACCCAGGCGTTCTACGCCCGCCGCGGATTCGTCGAGATCGGCCGGCGGCCGCACTACTACCCGCTCAGCGGGGCCGACGCCGTCGTCATGGAGAGGAAGGTGCGGTCATGAGCGGACAGGGAGTGAGCATCGCAGCGAGGTCTGCGAGCGAGGAGCGGAGCGACCGCGGGAGCGAGCGATGACGGTGAGCGCTCCGCTGGTGCTGGGGTTCGAGACCTCGTGCGACGAGACCGGCATCGGGCTGGTGCGCGGCCAGACCCTGCTGTCCGACGCGCTGGCCACGAGCATGGCCGAGCACGAGCGCTTCGGCGGCGTCGTCCCGGAGATCGCCAGCCGGGCCCACCTGGAGGCGATGGTCCCCACGGTGCACCGGGCGCTGGCCGACGCCGGGGTCTCCCTCGGCGACGTCGACGCCGTCGCGGTGACGGCCGGGCCCGGCCTGACCGGCGCGCTGCTGGTCGGCGTGGCGGCGGCGAAGGCCTACGCGCTGGCGCTGGACGTGCCGCTGTACGGGGTCAACCACCTCGCCGCGCACGTCGCGGTCGACGAGCTGGAGCACGGCCGGCTCGCCGAGCCGTCGCTCGCCATGCTCGTCTCCGGCGGGCACAGCTCGCTGCTGCTGGTCCCGGACCTGACCCAGGACGTGCAGGAGCTGGGTCGCACCATCGACGACGCCGCGGGGGAGGCGTTCGACAAGGTGGCCCGGGTGCTCGGCCTGCCCTTCCCGGGTGGCCCGCCGATCGACCGCGCCGCCCGGGACGGCGACCCGTCGTCCATCGCCTTCCCGCGCGGTCTCACCGGCCCGCGCGACGCCGCCTACGACTTCTCCTTCTCCGGCCTGAAGACCGCCGTCGCCCGCTGGGTCGAGGCCCGGCAGCGGGCTGGCGAGCCGGTACCGGTGGCCGACGTCGCCGCCGCGTTCCAGGAGGCCGTGGCCGACGTGCTCACCGCGAAGGCGGTCCGGGCCTGCCGGGACCACGGGGTCGACCACCTGGTCATCGGCGGGGGAGTGGCGGCCAACTCCCGGCTGCGCGCGCTGGCCCAGGAGCGCTGCGACGCCGCCGGCATCGTGCTGCGCACCCCCAGCCCGCGGCTGTGCACCGACAACGGCGCGATGGTGGCCGCGCTCGGCTCGCGGCTGGCCGAGGCCGGGGTCGCCGCCTCGCGGATCGACCTGGGTGCCGACAGCTCGCTGCCGATCGAGGTCGTCTCGCGGTAGCCCTGAGGGCAGAGACGGCCATGTCCGCCCTCAGCGGGGCGGCTCGCAGACGAGCACGGTCGGCGCCCCGGCCACCCGGGTGACGACGACGACCGCCGTTCCGCTGCCCGGGCCGCGCAGCTGCCGCGCCAGCGTCTCCGGCTCGATCGCCGAGCCGCGCTTCTTCACCGTGACCCGGCCGACGCCGCGGGCGCGCAGCAGCGCCCGCAGCTTCTTGAGGTTGAACGGGACCACCTCGGTGACCCGCAGCGAGCTGACCCAGTGGGAGTCCGCCGGGGCGTCGGAGGTCAGGTAGGCGATGGTGGGGTCGATGCCGGTGGCGCCGAGCCGGTCGGCCACCAGCGCCACCAGGCCGGAGCGGATCACCGCCGGATCGGGCTCGTGCAGCCAGCCCCGCACCGCGGCCACCGGGGTGAGCCCGGGGTCGACGTCGGCGGTCAGCTCCAGCACCGTGCCATCGGGCTGCAGCTGCGCGGCGCGGCGCCAGGTCGTCGACACCCCGCGGCCCCACAGCAGCGCCTCGACGATCGACCCACCGGCGGAGACCCACTCGGCCTCGACCCCGGTCGGCACCCGGTCGTGGTCGAGCCCCGGGGCCACCTTCACCACGCAGGTGGGCAGCACGTCGAGCAGTCGGGACACCGTCGACCAGGGCGGTGACCACCGGTCGGGGTCCAGCAGCCGCCGGCCACCCGCCCGGCGGGCCGGGTCCAGGACGGCGGCGTCGCACCCGGCCACCCGGCCGTCGGCGGCGGCCGCCACCAGGTCGACGACGTCGGCGTCGCGCACCTGCACTCGGTCGGCCAGACCCAGCGCGGTCGTGTTGAGGGCGGTGAGCTCCCGGGCGACCGGGTCACGGTCGACCGCCACCACCCGGGCGCCCGCGCGGGCCAGCGCGATGGTGTCGGTGCCGGCGGCACAGCCCAGGTCGGCGACCTCCGCGGCGCCGCCGGCCAGCAGCCGGTGCGCGCGCCGGGTGGCCAGCACCGGGCGGCCCGCCTGCTCCAGGGTGTCGCCGGTGAAGAGGAGCCGGTCGGCGTCTGCGCCGAAGGCCGCCCGGGCGCGTTCGCGCTGGCGGGCGAAGCCCCAGGCCGGCCCGGCCAGGTCCACCCCCACCTCGGCGCGCAGCCGGGTCAGCGCGGCGACGGCGTCGACCCGTTCGGCGAGCAGGGCGGTCGCCCGCGCCAGCGCCGCGGTACCGGCGGGGGTGGCGGCCGCCCGCAGCTGGCGGACCGTCTCGGCTGCCTGGTCGCCGGACTCCGCCTCCGGGTGCGCGCTGGACACGTCCACCAGCCTGGCCCACGCGTCTGTCGCCCGGGCGGGCGACCCGGTTGAGTGGCTGGCACTCGCGTGGGTAGAGTGCCAACGACACGGCCGGTGGCTGACCCCCGCGACGGCAGCTCCCGCGACTCCGTGCCACAGCATCTGCACCACCGCACGACCTTCCGAGTACCCGTCCGACACCGAAGGGGGCGTCACGACGTGACGACCGCTACCAAGGTCAACATCAAGCCGCTCGAGGACCGCGTGGTCGTCCAGGCCAACGAGGCCGAGACCACCACCGCCTCCGGTCTGGTCATCCCGGACACCGCCAAGGAGAAGCCCCAGGAGGGCACCGTCGTCGCCGTCGGCCCCGGCCGCGTCGACGACAACGGCAACCGGGTCCCGCTCGACGTCAACGTCGGCGACGTGGTCATCTACTCGAAGTACGGCGGCACCGAGGTGCGCTACGGCGGCGAGGACTACCTCGTCCTGTCCGCGCGCGACCTGCTCGCCGTCGTCGAGAAGTAAAGGACCCTCCTGCCCCCCACCGCTCGCAAGCTCGCGGTGGGCCCCTGCAGGAGGGCCGGCGGCTGGTGACGCGTTCATCGCCGCTCGCGCTCCGAACGTCCGCCCCGGCGACCCGAGATACCGGGTCCCGGGGCGGTCGTCGTCCGCCCCTGTTCTCCTCCGCGCACCCTGAGAGAGGTCTGGCAATGGCCAAGATCATCCTGTTCGACGAGGACGCCCGGCGCGCCCTCGAGCGCGGCGTCGACAAGCTCGCCGACGCCGTCAAGGTCACCCTCGGCCCCCGCGGCCGCAACGTCGTCATCAACAAGAGCTTCGGCGCCCCGACGATCACCAACGACGGCGTCACCATCGCCCGGGAGATCGAGCTCGAGGACCCCTACGAGAACCTCGGCGCGCAGCTGGCGAAGAACGTCGCCACCAAGACCAACGACGTCGCCGGTGACGGCACCACCACCGCCACCGTGCTGGCCCAGGCGCTGGTCCACGAGGGCCTGCGCAACGTGGCCGCCGGCGCCAACCCGATGGCCGTGGGCCGCGGCATGCGCGCCGCGGTCGACGCCGTGCACGCGGCGCTGGACCAGGTGGCGATCCCGGTCGACGACCGGAGCGCCATCTCCGAGGTCGCCACCATCTCCGCCCAGGACGCCACCGTCGGCGACCTGATCGGTGAGGCGATGGAGCGGGTCGGCAAGGACGGCGTCATCACCGTCGAAGAGGCCAGCGGCATGACGACCGACCTGGACGTCACCGAGGGCGTGCAGTTCGACAAGGGCTACCTGTCGCCGTACTTCGTCACCGACAACGAGTCGATGGAGGCCGTCCTCGAGGACGCCCTCGTGCTGCTCGTGCAGGGGAAGATCAGCGCGCTGGCCGACCTGCTGCCGCTGCTGGAGAAGGTGCTCTCGACCGGTGGCCGGCCGCTGCTGATCGTCGCCGAGGACGTCGAGGGCGAGGCGCTGTCGACGCTGGTGGTCAACTCCATCCGCAAGACCGTCAAGGTCGTCGCGGTCAAGTCGCCCTTCTTCGGCGACCGGCGCAAGGCCTTCATGGCCGACCTCGCCGTCGTCACCGGTGGTCAGGTCGTCAGCGAGGACGTCGGCCTGTCCCTGGACTCCGTCGGCCTGGAGGTGCTCGGCACCGCCCGCCGGGTCACCGTCACCAAGGACGACACCACGCTGGTCGACGGCGGCGGCACGTCCGAGGCCATCGCCGACCGGGTCGCCCAGATCCGCAAGGAGATCGAGGCCACCGACTCCGACTGGGACCGGGAGAAGCTGCAGGAGCGGCTGGCCAAGCTGGCCGGCGGCATCGCGGTCATCCGGGTCGGTGCGGCCACCGAGGTCGAGATGAAGGAGAAGAAGCACCGGATCGAGGACGCCATCGCCGCCACCCGCGCCGCGGTGGAGGAGGGCGTCGTCCCCGGTGGTGGCTCCGCGCTGGTGCACGCCGCCGACGCCGTCGAGGCGCTGGACCTGTCCGGCGACGAGCTGATCGGTGCCCGGTCGGTGCGCAAGGCGATCGACTCGCCGCTGGCCCTGATCGCCTCCAACGCGGGCTTCGAGGGCCCCGTCGTCGTCGGCAAGGTCCGCGAGCTCGGCGTCGGGCAGGGCTTCAACGCCGCGACCGGTGAGTTCGGCGACCTGGTCGCCCAGGGGGTCATCGACCCGGTGAAGGTCACCAAGGCCGCGCTGGCGCACGCCGTGTCCATCGCCGCCATGGTGCTCACGACCGACTCCGCGATCGTGGAGAAGCCCGCCGAGGAGGAGTCCGCCGACGGCGGTCACCACACCCACGGCCACTCGCACGGCCACGGGCACAGCCACTAGAAGGACCCCGTCCTCCTCACCCCTCGCACGCTCGGGGCGAGCCTCTGGACGGGGCCGACCGCCGGCCGGGAGTCCTCCCGGCCGGCGGTCCCGGTGAATGCCGAGAGGGCCGGTTCGACATCACGTCGGACCGGCCCTCTCGGCATTCGTGGGCGGCGGGGTCTCCCCGCCCAGCGGCGCTGACCCCGGTGCTCAGACCCCGGCGGCGATGGCCGCGGGCTCGGCTGCGATCAGCCGGGTCCGCTCCTCCTCGCTCATGCCGCCCCAGACCCCGTAGGGCTCGCGGACGGCGAGCGCGTGCTTGAGGCACGCGTCGATGACGGGGCACGTTCCGCAGACGGCCTTGGCGGCGGCCTGGCGGCGGGCGCGTGCCGGGCCGCGCTCGCCGTCGGGGTGGAAGAACAGCGAGGTGCTCTCACCCCGGCAGGCGCCGTGCAGCTGCCAGTCCCAGACCTCGGCGACGGGGGTGGGCAGTCGGCGGATGTCGGCCATTGGACCTCCTCGGCTCGGATGCACCGGGGGGTCTGCCCGGTCACGGAGCAGCGGGTGCCCCCGCGCAGTCGGCGGCAAACACGGCTGATCACGTTTCATCGTGCGAGATCTTCCGGGATGTGCATCGCGTCGTCCCCGGCGGACGGCGTCCGCGCAGGTCTCACCCCCGGGGGTGACGGGCGCTGTCCTCTCGTCACCCCGGCGATCAAGGTGGTCACAGGGAGTGCCGACCACCGGGGTGGGGGACACCCCGACACCCGTCCGGGGGTCGGAGGTGGCGGCACCCCCGGGAGCGGGGCGCACCTCGTTCCCGACCATCGGACCGGGCACGCGCCCGGACCGGTACGCGCCGGCTCCCCGCCGGCGCAGAACGGGAGCACGCGTTGATCGAGGACAGGATGCGCGGCAACGGCGGCGCAGGCGCCGTAGTCTGGGTGTTCGACGAGCGTCGCCGGGTGCGCGACGAGGTCGCCGGCCGGCTCCTCGCACTGCCGTTCGTCAGTCGGGTCGAGGCGGTCGGTGACCCGGCCGCACTGCTGGCGCGGCTGGACAACCGGCTGCCCGACGTCCTGCTCGTCGGCACCCAGCGGGCCACCGACGGTGGTCTGTCCGTGGCCACCCAGGTGCTCCGCGCCCACCCCGCGCTGCGGGTCCTGGTGCTCGGCGCCCCCGACGACGCCGACTCCGTGCGGGCCGCGGTCGCCGCCGGCGCCCGCGGCTACCTGCGGTGGGACGCCAGCCCGCTCGAGCTGGGCCTGGGCCTGTCCCGCACCGGCCTGCGCAACGAGCCGGGCCGGCCGCCGTCGCCGGCCCCGGCGCCGCGCACGCCGCACCAGGTGCTGGCCGGTGCCGGTGGGCCGTCGTCCGGGCCGTCCTGGGGCGGGGCGACCCCGCTGGCCGGGCTCGCCCCCACGACCGTCCGCTCGACGGTCCCCGAGACCCCGGCCGTCGCGCTGTCGATGCGGGAGATGCAGGTGCTCACCGGCATGAGCCAGGGCAAGAGCAACGCCCAGATCGGCCGCGAGCTCTACCTGTCCGAGGACACCATCAAGACCCACGCCCGGCGGCTGTTCCGCAAGCTGGGCGCCAAGGACCGCGCCGAGGCGGTCGCCACCGGATTCCGCCGCGGGATGATGACCTGACCCGGTCCGCCGGTCGCGCCTTCCGAGGCTGAGCCGCCGCGCCGTCCGCCGGTCCGTGCTGTGCCGCGGCGCAGGGGCGGCCCGGTGGCTCAGGCCCCGGCGGGGTCCTTCATCAGTCGTCGCGGGCGTGCCGGCCGCCGGTGCCGTGCCGGCCGGTCGGCTCCTCGCGCTCGGCCAGCGCTGCGATCCCGTCGGCGTAGCCGCTGGCGTAGTCCCAGCTGACGTAGTCGTCCGGGTTCGGGTCGAACGGCGGCTCGTGCCGGCCGGTCTGCCCCTCGTCGAGCAGCTGGCGCAGGTTGGCCTGCATCAGCGCCCAGTCGACGTGGTGCTCCTCCTGGCAGTCCTGGCAGTCGACGACGATGCCCTTGACGCCCGTGGGCTCCAGCAGGGTGCGGAAGACCTCCAGCTCGGCGAGGTCGTCGAGCACCCCCGCACGCTCCTCCATGGTCAGCGGCGGGT
The DNA here is from genome assembly GCF_054050915.1 of Modestobacter sp. SYSU DS0875. Classification (NCBI taxonomy): domain Bacteria; kingdom Bacillati; phylum Actinomycetota; class Actinomycetes; order Geodermatophilales; family Geodermatophilaceae; genus Modestobacter; species Modestobacter sp. SYSU DS0875. Next base: position 96,946 of record NZ_JBJHAH010000004.1, read on the forward strand.
GGCCCGGTCCACCGTCGGGGTCGGGTCCGAACTCCCCGCCGAAGTCGCGGTCGGGGAACCCGTCAGCTGCGTCGTCCCACGCGTCCACGTGTCCTCCTCGCCCGGTCCTGCTCCTGTGGTCGCACCGGCCCGCTGGTGACCAGCGGAGGCGGTGTCCGACGGACCACGGTAACGGGGGAACAGTGGCCCTGGGGGCTCCGCCTACGATCGATGTGGTCCCCCTGCGCCGTCGGCGGCGCTCCACCACAACTCCGAGAGGGTGGCGACACGTGCAGCCCGATGCGCATGGTCTCGACGAGCACCGTCCCGAACTGCCGGCCAAGTTCGCCCCGCTGGGGCTGACCTACGACGACGTGCTCCTGGTCCCCGGTCCGTCGGACATCGTGCCCACCGACGTCGACACGAGTTCCCGGCTGACCCGCGGCATCCGGCTGGCCATCCCCCTGCTCTCCTCGGCGATGGACACCGTCACCGAGTCGCGGATGGCGATCGCCATGGCCCGCGCCGGGGGCATCGGCGTCCTGCACCGCAACCTCGCCGCCGAGGACCAGGCCGGCCAGGTCGACCTGGTGAAGCGTTCCGAGGCGGGCATGGTGACCAACCCGGTCACCTGTTCCCCGGACAACACCCTGGCCGAGGTGGACGCGCTGTCGGGCCGGTACCGGATCTCCGGGGCGCCCGTGGTCGACGCCGACGGCGTGCTCGTCGGCATGGTGACCAACCGGGACATGCGCTTCGAGACCGACCAGAACCGGCTGGTCCGGGACGTGATGACGCCGATGCCGCTGGTCACCGCCCCGGTGGGCGTCGACCCGGAGCGGGCCCTGGCGCTGCTCAAGCAGCACAAGATCGAGAAGCTCCCGCTGGTCGACGACGCCGGCCGGCTGCGCGGGCTGATCACCGTCAAGGACTTCGTCAAGCGCGACCAGTTCCCCAACGCCACCAAGGACGTCGACGGCCGGCTGTCGGTCGGTGCGGCGCTGGGCGTGGGCGAGGACGCCTACAAGCGCGCCGGGCTGCTCGTGGACGCCGGGGTCGACGTGCTCGTCGTCGACACCGCCCACGGGCACCAGCGTGCGGTGCTGGAGATGGTCGCCCGGGTGAAGCGGGACTTCGCCGACGTGGGCCACGGCGTGCAGGTCGTCGGCGGCAACATCGCCACCCGCGCCGGCGCGCAGGCGCTCATCGACGCCGGGGTGGACGCCGTCAAGGTCGGGGTCGGCCCCGGCTCCATCTGCACCACCCGGGTGGTGGCCGGGGTCGGCGTCCCGCAGATCAGCGCGATCTACGAGGCGAGCCTCGCGGCGCGCCCGGCCGGCGTCCCGGTCATCGCCGACGGCGGGCTGCAGTACTCCGGTGACATCGTCAAGGCCCTGGTCGCCGGCGCCGACACGGTGATGATCGGCGGGCTGTTCGCCGGCGTCGAGGAGGCGCCGGGCGAGCTGGTCTTCATGAACGGCAAGCAGTACAAGACCTACCGCGGCATGGGGTCGCTGGGCGCGATGCAGAAGCGTGGCAACCAGTCCTTCAGCCGGGACCGGTACTTCGCCGACGACGTCCTCTCCGACGACAAGCTCGTGCCCGAGGGCATCGAGGGGCAGGTGCCCTACCGGGGCCCGCTGTCCGGGGTCGCCCACCAGCTGGTCGGCGGCCTGCGCGCCGGGATGGGCTACGCGGGCGCGGCCACCGTCGCCGACCTGCAGGAGCGCGGCCAGCTCACCCGGATCACCTCCGCCGGGCTGACCGAGAGCCACCCGCACGACATCCAGATGACCGTCGAAGCACCGAACTACCGGGGACGCTGACCGATGCCCGTACGCGACAACGTCGAGATCGGTCTGAACCGCTTCGCCCGCCGGGGCTACGACCTGGACGAGGTGTCGATCGTCCCCTCCCGGCGCACCCGTGACCACGACGACGTCTCCACCGCCTGGCAGATCGACGCCTTCCGGTTCGAGATGCCGCTGATCACCAGCCCCAGCGATGCCGTGGTCAGCCCGGCCACCGCGATCGCGATCGGCCAGGCCGGTGGGCTCGGCGTGCTCAACGCCGAGGGTCTGTGGACCCGCTACGACGACCCGACCGACGTCTACCGCCGCCTGCGCGACGCCGCCGGCCCGGACAGCGGGCCGCCGACCGCGCTGCTGCAGGAGGTCTACGCCGAGCCGGTGAAGCCCGACCTGATCACCGCCCGGGTCAAGGAGCTGCGCGACTCGGGCGTGACGACGGCGATCCGGGTCTCCCCGCAGCACACGCTGCAGCTGGCCCCGACGATCCTCGCGGCAGGGGTCGACCTGCTCGTCATCCAGGGCACGATCGTCTCCGCCGAGCACGTCACGACGGCGGGGGAGGCGCTGAACCTCAAGGAGTTCATCGCCGACCTCGACGTCCCGGTGATCGTCGGGGGCGCGGCCGACTACCAGACCGCGCTGCACCTGATGCGCACCGGCGCTGCCGGCGTGATCGTCGGCGTCGGGGCCGACAGCTGGTCCACCGCCGACGCCGTCATGGGCGTCCGGGTGCCGCTGGCCAGCGCGATCGCCGACGCCGCCGCGGCCCGCCGTGACTACCTCGACGAGACCGGCGGCCGGTACGTGCACGTCATCGCCAACGGCCGGATCGAGACCAGCGGTGCGATCGCGCGTGCCCTGGCCTGCGGCGCCGACGCCGTCCAGCTGGGCGAGCCGCTGCGGGCCGCGAGCGAGGCCCCGGCCGGCGGTGTGTGGTGGGACTCGGTCGCCGCCCACCCGCGGCTGCCCCGCGGCGGCACCTCGGGTGCGGCCGAGCCGCGCGGCACGATGGAGCAGCTGCTGCTCGGGCCGGCGGCGGCCGCCGACGGGCGCACCAACCTCTTCGGCGCGCTGCGGCGCACGATGGCCAAGACCGGCTACCGCGACCTCAAGGAGTTCCAGCGGGTCGACCTGGTCCTCGGTGGCGGCAGCGGCGAGAGCGCCGCCGGCCCCGGCCACCTGGTCGGCTGACGATGGACTTCCCGACCGTCCTGGTCGTCGACTTCGGCGCCCAGTACGCGCAGCTGATCGCCCGCCGGATCCGGGAGGCCGGGGTCTACTCCGAGCTCGTCGGCTCCGACGTCCCGGTCGAGGAGCTGCTGGCCCGCAAGCCGGCGGCGATCGTCCTGTCCGGTGGCCCCTCCAGCGTCTACGCCGAGGGGGCGCCGCAGATCGACCCCACGCTGTTCGAGGCCGGCGTGCCCGCCTTCGGCATCTGCTACGGCTTCCAGGCGATGGCGCAGAGCCTGGGCGGCTCGGTGGCGCACACCGGTGACCGCGAGTACGGCGGCACGCCGCTCACCGTCACCACCCAGGCGCAGCTGTTCGGGGGCCTGCCCACCGAGCAGTCGGTGTGGATGAGCCACGGCGACGCGGTGAGCGCGGCCCCGCCGGGGTTCACCGTCACCGCGACCTCGACCGGTGCCCCGGTCGCGGCGTTCGAGGACGTCGACCGGCGGCTGGCCGGCGTGCAGTTCCACCCCGAGGTGAGGCACACCGCGCACGGTCAGACGGTGCTCGAGCACTTCCTGTTCGACATCGCGGGCCTGGAGCCCAGCTGGACGATGGCCAACGTCGTCGACGAGCAGGTCGCCGCGATCCGGGAGCAGATCGGCGACCGGCGGGCCATCTGCGGGCTGTCGGGCGGGGTCGACTCCGCGGTGGCGGCCGCGCTGGTCCAGCGGGCCATCGGCGACCGGCTCACCTGCGTCTACGTCGACCACGGCCTGATGCGCGAGGGCGAGACCGAGCAGATCGAGCGGGACTTCGTCGCGGTCACCGGCGCCGACCTGCGGGTCGTCGACGCCAGCGAGCAGTTCCTGGCCGCACTGGCCGGGGTCAGCGACCCGGAGACCAAGCGGAAGATCATCGGCCGGGAGTTCATCCGGGTGTTCGAGCAGGCCGCGCTCGACGTGATCGCCGATGCCAAGGAGCACGGGGAGACCGTGGACTTCCTGGTGCAGGGCACGCTCTACCCCGACGTCGTCGAGTCCGGTGGCGGCACCGGGACGGCGAACATCAAGAGCCACCACAACGTCGGCGGGCTGCCCGAGGACCTCACCTTCACCCTGGTCGAGCCGCTGCGCACGCTGTTCAAGGACGAGGTGCGCGAGGTCGGCCGGCAGCTCGGCCTGCCCGACACCCTGGTGCAGCGGCAGCCCTTCCCCGGCCCGGGCCTGGGCATCCGGATCATCGGTGAGGTCACCCGCGACCGGCTGGACGTGCTCCGCCAGGCCGACGCGATCGCCCGCGAGGAGCTCACCGCGGCGAAGCTGGACACCGAGATCTGGCAGTGCCCGGTGGTGCTGCTCGCCGACGTCCGCTCGGTGGGGGTGCAGGGCGACGGGCGCACCTACGGGCACCCGGTGGTGCTGCGCCCGGTGTCCAGCGAGGACGCGATGACCGCCGACTGGACCCGGCTGCCCTACGACGTGCTGGCGAGGATCTCCACCCGGATCACCAACGAGGTCGCCGAGGTGAACCGGGTCGTGCTCGACGTGACGAGCAAGCCCCCGGGCACCATCGAGTGGGAGTGAGTCGAAGGCCCCCACCGCCCCCCGCGGCTCGCAGGCTCGCCACCGGACCCGGCGGCGTGGCCTGACCCTGCTCGCGCTCGGGTGGCGGTGACCGGCGGCTCGTGATCTGGTTGCCGGCGGTCTTTCCGTCGACACCTGGAGGTTCCGAGTGACCACCGGAGCGTGGCCGCTCGTGCCGAGCCTCATCGCCCTGGTCCTGATGGGCGTGGTCATCGTGGTCATCGGGGTCCGGCTGACCCGGACGGCGGACGAGCTCGCCGACCGCACCGGCCTCGGCGACGCGATCGGGGGTGCCCTGCTCCTGGGGGCGGTGACCTCCCTCCCGGGCAACGTCGCCGTCCTGACCGGAGCGCTGGAGGGGGACGCCGGATTCGCGCTGGCGAACCCGGTCGGCGGCATCGCACTGCAGACCGTCTGGCTGGCGGTCGCCGACCTGGTGTACCGCCGGGCCAACCTCGAGCACGCCGCCGCGTCGCTGGAGAACGTCATGCAGTCGGTGATCCTCATGGCGATGCTGTCGCTGCCGGTGATCGCCTACTCGACGCCCCAGCTGACCCTCGGCTGGATCCACCCGGTCACGCTGCTCATCCCGCTCCTCTACGCCTACGGGTTGCGGCTGCTGCGCCGGATGCACGACCACCCGATGTGGCTGCCCACCCACACCTCGGCGACGGAGGGCTCGCACGAGGACGACGAGGAGGAGGACTCCGGTCGCTCGACCCGCCGGCTGTGGGCCACGCTGGCCGGGCTGGGGCTGATCGTCGGGGTCGCCGGCTGGATCGTCGGGCAGGCCGGTCTCGGCGTCGCCGCCGGAACCGGTCTGGAGGGCGGCATCATCGGGTTCACGCTGACCACGGCCGTGAGCTCGCTGCCCGAGCTGGTCGTGCTGGTCACGGCGGTGCGGATGGGGCAGCTGACCCTCGGGGTCGGCAACATCGTCGGGGGCAACGTCTTCGACATGCTGATGGTCGCCGTCGCGGACCTGGGCTACGTCGAGGGCTCCTTGTACCGGGACGCCGGCTCGACCAGCCTGGTGCTGCTCGGCGGCACCATGTTGCTGATCGCGGTGCTCACCGCCGGGCTGGTGATGCGGGACCGGAAGGGCATCGGGTTCGAGGGCCTGCTGCTCCCGCTCATCTACGTCGGCACGGTCGCCCTGGCCACGGTCAGCATCTGACGTGGGCCCGGGGAGCGACCGCTCCCCGGGCCCACGTGCACCTCGACTGCGCTCACCTCCGGCGGCGGGCCCGGCGCAGCTCGTTGGCCAGCAGCGCCAGCCCGGCGCCGATGAGCAGCACCCAGCTGAAACCGTGCTCGAACCAGCCCAGCGGCAGGGTCACGCCGGTCATGAGCAGGACGGCGAGGCCGACGAAGAACACCCCGGCGACCAGGGCGGTGGTGTCCAGGTCACGCCGGCGGGCCGGCGGGTCGGTCGGGGAGGCGCCGCTGGGGAACACCTCGGTCTGCTGCCGGCCGTAGGGGTCGTGCTCAGCCACGGGACACCTCCACGCTCCCGGCACCGAGGGAGATCGTGAGCGCGATCTCCGGGTCGTCGTCGTCGCTCCAGTCCGCGCCGTACCCCGGGAAGAAGCCGGACTCCAGGGCGTCCCCGAACAGCTCCACGTCGCCGATGGCGTTGTCCACGCTCACCTGGACGTCGGCCGAGAAGGGCACCAGGACCTGGACGTCGCCCAGGCCGGAGTCCACGCTCGTGCGGATGGTCCGGTCGGCGTCGGCCAGGTCGAGCTCGCTGAGGTCGAGGGTGAAGTCCCCGGCCCCGTGCTCGTACTCCGACTGCACGGCGGCGGCGGTCATCGGCCGGTAGGTGCGGTCGCCCATCTCCCCGTTGGGCAGCTGCACGGTCGACGCCACCAGCAGGGCGGCGGACAGCAGCAGCCCGAGGGTGATCAGCCCGCCCTTGGCGCCGCGGCCGACCCCGGTCAGCGCGCCGACCACCAGCCCGACGCCGACGACCAGCAGGGCGCTGCCCAGGAAGCCTCGGGCGCCGATGTCCAGGTCGGTGAACCGGGTGACCAGCACACCGATGCCCAGCACGATCAGCAGGACGGCGACGGTCACCCCGGGTACCGGGGACCGGGGACCCGACGGGGTGCGCGGGGCCGTCGCGGCCGGGTCACCCGGCTGCACGGCCGGCGCCGCCGGCATGAGCAGCCACAGCAGCAGGTAGATGACGATGCCGCTGCCGCCGGCGAGGGTGAGCGCGATCGCACCGACCCGCCAGAGCAAGGCGTCGACGCCGGTGTAGTCGGCCAGGCCGCCGGCGACGCCGCCGATCACCTTGTCGGTGCGGCTGCGGCGCAGCTGCGGGCGGGGCGCGGGGCCGAGAGGCGGCGGCGGCCAGGAGCCCGGTGGCTGGTCGGCCGCGGGGGGTGGGGCCGAGGGCGGGAGTGCTGAGGTCATGGCACCAGCCTGGCCACTCCGGCGGTGCCACGGTATCCGGGAACCCCCTGGACCGACCCTGATCCCACCCGCCCCGGGCGACCCCGGACCGTGCCGTCCCCGCACTCCGGGTGATCACCGGTGTGCCGGCGCGGCAGGCGGTGACACGATCGATCCGTGACCACCAGCACGGCGCCGACCGCCCGGCCCCCCGTGGGCCGCGCCGCCCGGCCCCCGCTCGCGCGCCCGGCCTCCGGCCAGCTGCTCGCCGGGGTCGCCGCGGGCACGGCCGCGCACCTGCGCCTGGACCCGCTGGTGGTCCGCGTCGTCATCACCGGGCTGTCCTTCACCGGGGTCGGGGTCGTCGCGTACGCGCTGCTGTGGCTGACGATGCCCGTCGTCGAGGAGTCCGACGACGGGGCCCCGGCCGCCGTGATCGGCGAGCGCCCCAGCCGGCGGCAGCTCATCCTGCTGGCGCTGCTCTCCTTCGCCGCCTTCGGGCTGGTCTCCCAGCTGCTCACCTTCGGCGGCTACGACGTCGTCGTGCCGCTGGCCCTGGCCGGGATCGGCCTGGCGGTCATCTGGCGGCAGACCGACACCGACGCGTCGCGGTCCCGCCGCACCAGCCGCTGGGCGCTGGCCGCCGGCGTCGCCGTCGGCGTGGTCGGGGTGGTGCTGCTGCTGGCCACCACCGGGCAGCTGGCCAACGCACGCAACGGCTTCACCGCCACCGTGGTGATCCTGGTCGGCCTGGTGCTGGCGACCGCCCCGTTGTGGCGCCGGCTGCTCGACCAGCGGGCGACCGAGCGGGCCGCCCGCATCCGCTCCGAGGAGCGCGCCGCGGTCGCCGCGCACCTGCACGACTCGGTGCTGCAGACCCTGGCGCTCATCCAGCGGCACGCCGAGGACCCGACCCTGGTCGGGCGGCTGGCCCGCAGCCAGGAGCGCGAGCTGCGCGCGTGGCTGTACGAGCCGACGGTGGCCACCGGCGGCACCTGGGCCGGGCTGGTCGCCCGGCTGGTCGCCGAGGTCGAGGCCGACCACGCCGTCGCGGTGGACCCGGTGGTCGTCGGCGACCTGCCGGTCGACGACGCGGTCGCCGCGCTGGGACAGGCCGCGAAGGAGGCGGTGGTGAACGCCGCCAAGCACTCGGGCGCTCCCCGGGTGTCGCTCTACTCCGAGGTGACGCCGGCGACGGTGACGGTCTTCGTGCGGGACCGTGGCACCGGCTTCGACCCCGCTGCGGTGCCCGGGGACCGCCGGGGCCTGCGCGACTCGGTGGTGGGCCGGCTCACCCGGCTCGACGGAACTGCGACGGTGCGTTCGGCACCAGGAGAGGGGACCGAGGTGGAGCTGTGTCTCCCGCGTGAGGCGGGGGTGTCCGCGTGACCGCGCCGATCCGCGTCTTCCTGGTCGACGACCACGCGATGGTCCGGGCCGGGGTCCGCACCGAGCTCGGCGACGACGTCGAGGTCGTCGGTGAGGCCGCCGACGTGGCCGCCGCGATCTCCGGCATCCGCGCCGCGGCGCCCGACGTCGTCCTGCTCGACGTGCACCTGCCCGGCGGCAACGGGCAGGCGGTGCTGGAGGCGCTGCGCGCGGAGCTGCCGCAGACCCGCTGGCTGGCCCTGTCGGTCTCCGACGCCGCCGAGGACGTCATCGCGGTCATCCGCGCCGGCGCCCGCGGCTACGTCACCAAGACCATCTCCGGCGCGGAGCTGCGTGACGCAGTGCGCCGGGTCGCCGAGGACGACGTGGTGTTCAGCCCCCGGCTGGCGGGTTTCGTGCTCGACGCCTTCGCCGCCGGTGGCGCCGTCGCGGCGCCCGCCGGCGAGGACCCGGCCGTCGACCCCGGCCTGGACCTGCTCTCGGCCCGGGAACGGGAGGTGATGCAGCTGCTGGCCCGCGGCTACACCTACCGGGAGATCGGCCAGCGGCTGTTCATCTCGGTCAAGACCGTCGAGTCGCACGCCTCGAACGTGCTGCGCAAGCTGCAGCTGTCCAACCGCAACGAGCTCACCCGCTGGGCGGCGACGAACCGCCTGCTCTAGGCGGTGTGGACCACCTGGAAGGACTCGGCGAGCCGGCCCTCGGGCAGGCCGTGGGCGCGCGCGTTCTCCCGCATCCAGCCGGTCAGGAACTCCTCCAGCTGACCCTCGGGCCAGTGGGAGACCTGGCTGGCGTGCGAGCGCAGCGCCGCGAGCTTGCGGTCCAGCACGTCGGTCACGTCGACGGCGTGGTCCGAGCGCGGGCCGCCACCCAGCCACACCTCGGACACCGTCCAGGCGTCCAGGCCCTCGTCGGCCAGCAGCTCGGGGAAGGCGAAGGGGTTGCGGGCGTCGGGGTAGACCGCGCGCAGCGTCGACTCACCGACGGTCATGTGGTCGGGGTGGCTGGCGCCGATCCGCTCCCAGAAGCGCTCGGGCGAGCTGGTCAGCACGCGCTGCGGGCGGACCTGGCGGATCACCCGGCTGATGTCCCGGCGCAGCTCCAGGGTGGGCTCCAGCCGCCCGTCGGGGTACCCGAGGAAACGCACGTCGCTGACCCCGACCGCGGCCGCGGCGGCGGTCTGCTCCTCCCGGCGCAGCGGGCCCATCCGGTCCCGGGGGGTGTCGTCGAAGCCGCCCGCGTCGCCGTCGGTGACCATGCAGTAGGTCACCTCGGTACCCGCCGCGGTCCAGGTGGCGACGGTCCCGGCGCTGCCGAAGTCGACGTCGTCGGGGTGGGCCAGCACGCACAGCGCGCGCTCGACGTGCTCGGCAGGGGCGGTCGGCAGCGGCATCACGCGCCGCAGCCTAAGGCCCCGTCCCGAGGCTCGCCCCGAGCCCGCGAGGAGGGTCCTCCCTCAGAGCCGGCCGCGGCCCTGGCGGAGCAGCATCATCCCGAGCGCGGCGCCGTCGGGGCCGAGCGCGCTGCGGAACCGGGCGAGCACCTGGCGCTCACGCGAGAGGTTGAGCCGCATCCCGCCCGAGGCGGTGCGCAGGGACCCGATCTCCTGGGAGATCGCCAGCCGGCGCTGCACCAGCTCGATGATCTGGGCGTCGCAGGCATCGATCTCGCTGCGTAGCGCGCCGATCCGGTCGTCGGCCGGAACGGCCGGCTGGGCGGTGACGGGGGAGAGGCTGGTGCTCATCGGGTCCTCCGGGGTGGGGAGGGCCGTCGGACCCCGCAAGACGAGAAACGCCCCGGGGCCATCGGGCCCGGGGCGTCGTGTGCGGTGGCTGCTCAGCCAGCGGTGACGGACACCGGAACCCGGTGGCCGTAGTAAAACTCGCGGTGGCGCAGCACGGAGCGAGTGTGACACGGACGACGTCCGTCGCGCCACCCGCCCCGCGCGTCGCACCCGGTGCACGGCGCCCGGGACCGTCACCCGTCCGGCTTACAGTGGCGGGGACATGAGCAGCCCGCAGATCTCCCTCCCCGGCACCGCCGCGCTCGCGCGCTCCACCTCCGGCCAGACCGGGCGGGAGCTCGACCGGATGCTCGCCGGCCTGAACGGCCCCCAGCGCGACGCCGTCGTCCACGAGGGCAGCCCGCTGCTCATCGTGGCCGGGGCCGGTTCGGGCAAGACGCGGGTGCTCACCCACCGGATCGCCTACCTGCTCGGCGCCCGGGGGGTGCAGCCGGGCGAGATCATGGCGATCACCTTCACCAACAAGGCCGCCGGGGAGATGAAGGAGCGCGTCGCGGCCCTCGTGGGGCCCCGTGCGCGGGCGATGTGGGTGTCGACCTTCCACTCGATGTGCGTGCGCATCCTGCGCGCCGAGGCCGCCAAGCTCGGCATGAAGAGCTCGTTCACCATCTACGACCAGGGCGACTCGGTGCGCCTGATGACGATGGTCGCCCGTGACCTCGACCTCGACGCCAAGCGCTATCCGGGGCGGAGCCTGGCCAACCAGGTGTCGAACCTGAAGAACGAGCTGGTCGACGAGGAGTCCTTCAGCCCCCAGACGGCGCCGGAGAAGGTGCTCAAGGAGGCGTACGCGCTCTACCAGCGGCGGCTGCGCGAGGCGCACGCGATGGACTTCGACGACCTGATCATGACCACCGTCAACCTGCTGCAGGCGTTCCCGGACGTCGCCGAGCACTACCGCCGCCGGTTCCGGCACGTGCTGGTCGACGAGTACCAGGACACCAACCACGCCCAGTACATGCTGGTCCGGGAGCTGGCCGGTGGCCCCGGCGGGCCGGTGCCGCAGGCCGAGCTGTGCGTCGTCGGTGACGCCGACCAGTCGATCTACGCCTTCCGCGGGGCCACGATCCGCAACATCGACGAGTTCGAGCGCGACTACCCCGACGCCACGACGATCGTGCTGGAGCAGAACTACCGCTCCACGCAGCGGATCCTCCGGGCCGCCAACACCGTCATCGCGAAGAACACCTCCCGTCGGCCGAAGAACCTGTGGTCCGACGCCGGCGACGGCGAGCTGATCTCCGGCTACGTCGCCGAGAACGAGCACGACGAGGCGGCCTGGGTCGCCGAGCAGATCGACGCGCTCACCGACGAGGGCAAGGCCCGGCCGGCCGACATCGCGGTCTTCTACCGCACCAACAACGCCTCCCGGGTGTTCGAGGAGGTGTTCATCCGGGTGGGCATGCCCTACAAGGTCGTCGGCGGGGTGCGCTTCTACGAGCGCAAGGAGGTCCGCGACGCGCTGGCCTACCTCAAGCTCGTCGCCAACCCGGCCGACGTGGTGAGCCTGCGCCGGATCATCAACGTGCCCAAGCGGGGGATCGGCGACAAGGCCGAGTCCTGCATCGAGCAGTTCGCCGACCGGGAGCGGATCGCCTTCGGCACCGCGCTGCGCCGCTGCTCGGAGATCACCACGCTCGCCCCGCGCTCGCTCAAGGCGCTGCAGGAGTTCGTCGCGCTGCTGGAGGAGTTCGAGCAGCTGGTCGAGACCGGCTCGGGCCCGGCTGCGCTGCTGGAGAGCATCCTCGACCGCACCGGGTACCTGGCCGAGCTGTCGGCCAGCACCGACCCCCAGGACGAGGGGCGGGTCGACAACCTCAACGAGCTCATCTCGGTCGCCGCCGAGTTCGAGGCCGCCTCGCCCGGCGGCACGGTCACCGACTTCCTGGAGCAGGTGTCGCTCGTGGCCGACGCCGACCAGATCCCCGTGACCGGGGACGACGCGGGCGTGGTCACGCTGATGACCCTGCACACGGCGAAGGGCCTGGAGTTCCCGGTGGTCTTCCTCACCGGCCTGGAGGACGGCGTCTTCCCGCACCTGCGCGCCCTCGGCGACCCCAAGGAGCTGGAGGAGGAGCGCCGGCTGGCCTACGTGGGCATCACCCGGGCCCAGCAGCGGCTGTTCCTCTCCCGGGCCACGGTGCGCACCAACTGGGGGCAGCCGGCCTACAACCCGCCGTCCCGGTTCCTCGACGAGCTGCCCGCCGACACCGTGGAGTGGGCCAACCTGCAGCCGGCGCCGTCCACCCCGCTGTCGTCGGCCCAGCAGCGGGTCGCCGCGACCGGGCTGTCCACCGGCGGGCTGCGTGGCGGGGCGGGCAACCGCGCCGTCATCAGCGTCGACGTCGGCGACCGGGTCAGCCACGACGCCTTCGGGCTGGGCACCGTGGTCGAGGTCAACGGCGCCGGGGACAAGGCCCAGGCGACGGTCGACTTCGGCTCCGGCGGCACCAAGCGCCTCGTGCTGCGCTACGCCCCGCTGGTCAAGCTGTAGTGGACGACGTGCCGGGCGGTGAGCGGGAGGCCGATCTCGCCGCCTGGTACGACCGCGACGCGGCCGGGCGGAGCACCCGGCCGATCGACCCCCAGCGGGTGCGCCGCCGGCGAGAGTTCACCGCGCTGCTCCGGGCCGAGGGCCGGCGGCGGGTGCTCGAGGTGGGCACCGGCCCGGGCCGGGACGCAGCCGCCTTCCAGGACGCGGGGCTCCAGGTGTCCGGCGTCGACCTCTCGCCCCAGCACGTCGCGCTGTGCCGGGCGGCCGGGGTCGATGCGCACGTGGCCCCGGTGCGCGCCCTGCCTTTCGGGGACGCGAGCCTCGACGCCGGCTGGACGATGAGCACGCTGCTGCACGTCCCCGACGCCGAGCTCGACCAGGCACTGGGCGAGATCGGCCGGGTGCTGCGCCCGGGTGCCCCGCTCGCCGTCGGCGTCTGGTGCGGTGCCGACGTGGAAGGACCGCTGGCCTCCGACGCGTTCGACCCGCCGCGCTTCTTCAGCTTCCGGTCGCCCGGGCGGCTGGTCGAGCTGCTGAGCCGGCACGGCGAGGTGGCGCGGTCGGAGGTGTGGGCCGCCGGTGGCGAGCGGGACGACCGCTACCAGTGGGTCCTGCTGCGCCTGCCGGGCAGCTGAGCCCAGCGGTCAGCGGACGGAGAGCCCGCGCTCGGCCAGCCAGTCCTCGGGGTCGGTGGGCTTGCCGTTCATCCCGCCGACGTGGATCTCGTAGTGCAGGTGGGGGCCGGTCGACTGCCCCTGGTTGCCGACCTTGGCGATCTGCTCGCCGGCGGAGACGACGTCGCCGGCCTCGACGCTGTAGTAGCGCATGTGCCCGTAGATGTGCACGTTGCCGTCGGCGTCCTGGATGTAGACCGCGTTGCCGTAGCCCGACGCCGGGCCGGCGCGCAGCACCACGCCGTCGGCGGCCGAGTAGATCGGGGTGCCCAGCGGTGCGGCCAGGTCCAGGCCCCAGTGCATGGTGCCCCAGCGCATGCAGTAGCAGGTGGTCAGCCGGCCGGTGGTCGGGACCACGAAGTCGGGCTCGCGTGCCGCTCGGGACGCCGCGATCTCACCCAGACGCGCGGCAGCCTCGGCCTGGCTGATCTCCCCCCGCGCGGCGGCGACGTCGACCCCGCCGGCGAAGCTGACGTCCTCGACGCCCAGGCCGTAGTCCTGCCCGGAGGCCACCGGCGCGGTGTCGGTGGTGCCGCCCAGCAGCGCCGCCCCGAGTGCGCCGGCGACGGCGACGGCGAGCAGCACCGGTCCGCGACGGCCCGGCGGGCGGCGGGCGACGGTCGGGCGGGGGAGCCGGGGACGGCGGAGGTGGGCGACACGGATCCGGCGGCGCGGCGCGCGGGTCCGGTCCTCGGCGGCGTCGTCCCGGGGGGCCTCGTCGTTCCGGGGGGCCTGGTCGTTCCGGGGGGCCTGGTCGTTCCGGGGGGTCTCGTCGTCCTCCCGCGCGCTGTCCAGGTCGTCGAGCTCGGCCCAGCTCCCGTCCCAGTCCGACTCGTCCCAGTCCGGCCCCGGGGTCCAGTCGCCGTCCCAGGCGTCCTCGGTGCCCAGGTCGGCGTCGGACGCCGACGTGGTCCGGCCCACGAGCTCGCGCAGTCGGGTCAACGGGCACCTTCCGGGGGCGGCACCCCGGGCAGCCGGGGTGCCTGGCGGGCGCCGGTCACCGGGGAGGGCGACCGGGCTGCGCACAGGCTGTGCGTCGACGTCTCCGGGGAATCCCATCGATGTCATTCCGGACGCTAGCCACGGTCGGGGGGCCGGACAACGACCTGACGGCACGTGTCGCAGCACTGTGCGCTGAGTGACGACACACGCCACCCGGGGCGCAGGGACGTCGCCTCAGGCGGCCACGGGGGAGTCGGCGGGGGCGGCGCTCCGCTGCCCGGCCAGCGTCGCGGCGACCTCGTCGACGACGGCTCGGTGGATCGGCAGGGACATGTGGCCCACTCCGCGGACCAGCACGTTCCGGACCCGCAGGTCGGGGTGCTCGCACCGGCCGGCGGCCGAGGGGACGACGACCTGGTCCAGGTCGCTGTAGACGGCTGTGACGGGGGTGCGGCAGCCCGGCGCGGGCCGGGCCAGCTCCCGCAGCAGGGGCGACCCGGGCCGGAGCTGGCGGATCAGCGGGGTCGGCAGCACGTGCGCCCACCGCGAGCCGCCGTGCGGGGTGCCCAGGGTGACCAGTGACTCCACCCGGGCGTCGCCGCCCAGCCGCTGCACCAGGTACCGGGCGATCAGCCCGCCCAGGCTGTGCCCGACCACGTGCACCCGTTCATGGCCGGTCTCGCTGCACACCCGCTCGATGTGCCGGCCCAGGGCCTCCGCCGCGCCGGCCACGTCCCGCACCAGCGGGCCGTAGTTCCAGGAGCAGACCTGGGCGAAGCCGCGCCGCCGCAGGCTGCGCCGCATGATCGCGAAGACCGACCGGTTGTCGACCAGGCCGTGCACCAGGACGACCGGGATCCGGGCGGCCAGCGGGTCGTCGGCGAACAGGGCGCGCACCCCGGGGGGCTGGGTGCCCGGACGGTACCGGCCGTCGGTGCGCACCCGTTCGGTGCGGGCGCCGAGCGGGTAGAGCAGCGCGTGGGCGCCGACCCAGGCCAGCTCGGTGAGGCCGCCGGTGAGCGTGATCGGGCTGACCAGTGACCGCAGGCCGGAGCGGGCCGACGCCGTCCGGTCCGGTACGTCGGTGCCGGCTCCGGTCGCACGGGCGTGCCACGCTGGGGGAGAGGGCGGGTCGGTGGTGTGCACCTGGTCTCCCTCCGCCCGTCCGGCCCGGCGCCGGGGGGCGCCGCGTGCACTCGTGGTGTGCTCGGTTCGGGGACCGTAATGCCCCCGTGTGCCGGACATCACACAACTGCCATGCGACACGACCGACCCAGTGACCTCCGAGGGGGAACCGTGCCCGCCCGCGACCGCGCGCCTGCCCGTTCCACGACCGGCCGGCCGAGCCCCCGCCGGGCGTCCAGCCGTGCTGCCCGGCCGGCGCGCCGGCCGGCGGCCCGACCTGCCGGTGACCCGCTGGTCGTCGGGACGGTCCCGCCGCTCGCCCGGGTCGCCGGGGTGCTCCTCGCCCTCGCCGGCCTGGTCGGCGCCGTCGGCGTCTTCCCCACCTACCTGACGGTCGGCGGGACCACGATCGACCTCGTCACCGGCCCGCTCGATGCCCTGGTGGCGCTGCTCGGCCCGCTCGTGTCACTGCTGGTGGGGGTGGTGCTGACGCTGGGGCGGGTGCCGCGGCTGGGGTTGGCCTATGCGGCGGTGAGCGGTGCGCTGGCGGTCGGCCGGCTGCTGATCGAGCTGCACCAGGGGCACGGCTCCACCGCCCGCCCGGCGATCGAGGTGCTGGCCGGTGAGCGCGTGCTCACCAGTTCGGTGGAGACCGGCGCAGGATGGGTCCTCGGCCTGGTCGCCCTCGGCCTGACCGTGCTCGCCGGTGGGGTCGCCCTCGTGGCGTGGGGGCGCACCGTGATGGAGGACGCCGGGACGCTGGACCCGGTGCGGCCGGTGCTGGCCGGGTCGGCGGTGGTGCTCGGCGTCGTCGGGGTGCTCTGCCTGGCGCTGCCCGCCGCCGACGTCCCCGACCGGGTGGTGGCCGACCCGGTGACCGGACTGGAGACGGTGGTGACCGTCGAGGGGCCGCAGGCGCTGCTGGAGCGGCCCGGGCTCGCGCTGCTCGGCGGTCTGCTGCTCGCCGGCGCCCTCCTGCTGTGCTCGGTGACCGCGCCGTCGCTGCGCCCCCGGCTGGGCGCGGTCGGCGGTCTGCTGGCCCTGTCCGTGTTCGTGCTGGCCACCGCGCTGGCCGGGATGCGGGACGCCGCCCGGAGCCCGGAGGTCGAGTGGACCGTGCCCGGGGTGGGCCTGCTGCTGGTCGGCCTGGGCTTCGTCGGGCTGACCGTCGTCGCCTGGCGCTGGCGGACCGGCGCGACGACCACGCGGAAGTGACGCAGGACACGCCAGGGGCCCTAGAGTCCACGGCGTGACGAGCGAGCGCATCCGGGTGGTGATCGCCAAGCCCGGCCTGGACGGGCACGACCGCGGCGCCAAGGTGGTCGCGCGCGCCCTGCGCGACGCCGGCATGGAGGTCGTCTACACCGGGCTGCACCAGACCCCGGAGCAGATCGTGGAGACCGTCGTCCAGGAGGACGCCGACGCCGTCGGCCTCTCCGTGCTCTCCGGTGCGCACCTCACGCTCTTCGCCCGACTCGCCGAGCTGCTGCGCGAGCGCGGCGTCGACGACGTGGTCGTCTTCGGTGGCGGGATCATCCCCGAGGCCGACCTGCCCGCGCTGGCCCGCCTGGGCGTGGCGCGCGTGTTCACCCCCGGCGCCAGCACCGAGGAGATCGTCGGCTGGGTGCGCGCGCACGTCGGCGCCCCCGCCGGGGCCTGACGCACCCACCCCGATCGGGGTGACGCGCCGCACTCGCGGCCGGGCGCGTGAGCAGCGGCCGCGGCGGCGGTCTACGGTGCCTGTTCGTGGATCTCTTCGAGTACCAGGCCCGTGACCTGTTGGCCGCGCACGGCGTCCCCGTGCTCCCCGGCGGCGTAGCCGAGACACCCGAGCAGGCCGAGGCGATCGCCCGCGAGATCGCGGCGCCCGTCGTGGTCAAGGCCCAGGTGAAGGTCGGCGGCCGGGGCAAGGCGGGTGGCGTGAAGCTCGCCGACGACCCCGAGACCGCCAGGGCGCGCGCCCAGGACATCCTCGGGCTGGACATCAAGGGTCACATCACCCACCGCGTGATGGTCGCCCAGGCCAGCGACATCGCCGAGGAGTACTACTTCTCCTACCTGCTCGACCGGTCCAACCGCACCTTCCTGGCCATGGCCTCGAAGGAGGGCGGCATGGAGATCGAGCAGCTCGCCGTCGAGCGCCCCGAGGCGCTGGCCCGGGTCCCCGTCGACGCCTCCGTCGGTGTCGACACCCAGAAGGCCGCCGAGATCGTCGACGCCGCCGGGTTCCCCGCCGAGGTGCGCGACCAGGTCATCGCCATCGCGGTGCAGCTGTGGGACGTCTTCAGCAAGGAGGACGCCACCCTGGTCGAGATCAACCCGCTGGCCAAGGCGCCCGACGGCACCGTCCTCGCGCTGGACGCGAAGGTGACCCTCGACGAGAACGCCGGCTTCCGGCACGCCGAGCACGAGGCCCTCGAGGACGCCGCCTCCGCCGACCCGCTGGAGGCCGCGGCCAAGGCCAAGGACCTCAACTACGTCAAGCTCGAGGGCGAGGTCGGCATCATCGGCAACGGTGCCGGCCTGGTCATGAGCACGCTGGACGTCGTGGCCTACGCCGGCGAGGAGTTCGGCGGCGTCCGCCCGGCGAACTTCCTGGACATCGGTGGCGGCGCCTCGGCCGAGGTCATGGCCAACGGGCTGGGCATCATCCTCTCCGACCCGGCCGTGAAGAGCGTCTTCGTCAACGTCTTCGGCGGGATCACCGCCTGCGACGCCGTCGCCAACGGCATCGTCGCGGCGCTGGGCCAGCTCGGCGACGAGGCCAGCAAGCCGCTGGTCGTCCGGCTCGACGGCAACAACGTGGAGGAGGGCCGGCGGATCCTCGCCGACGCCAACCACCCGCTGGTGACCGTGGTGGACACGATGGACGGCGCCGCCCGCCGGGCCGCCGAGCTCGCCGCCCTCTGACCCCCCGCTGCGAACAGGACAACTGAGATGTCGATCTTCCTCACCGAGAACAGCAAGGTCATCGTCCAGGGCATGACCGGCTCCGAGGGGCGCAAGCACACGCAGCGCATGCTCGCCTCCGGCACGGCCATCGTCGGTGGCGTCAACCCGAAGAAGGCCGGCGAGACCGTCGACTTCGACGGCGCCAGCGTCCCCGTCTTCGGCAGCGTCTCCGACGCCATGAAGGAGACCGGCGCCGACGTCAGCGTCATCTTCGTGCCGCCGGCCGGCGCGAAGAACGCCGTCATCGAGGCCGTCGACGCCCAGATCGGGCTCGCCGTCGTGATCACCGAGGGCATCCCGGTGCACGACTCGACCTACTTCTGGGCCCACGCCCAGGGCGGCACGACCCGGATCATCGGCCCGAACTGCCCGGGCCTGATCAGCCCCGGGCGGTCCAACGCCGGGATCATCCCCGCCAACATCACCAAGGCCGGCAAGATCGGCCTGGTCAGCAAGAGCGGCACGCTGACCTACCAGATGATGTACGAGCTCCGGGACATCGGCTTCTCCACCGCCGTCGGCATCGGCGGCGACCCGGTCATCGGCACCACGCACATCGACTGCCTCCAGGCCTTCCAGGACGACCCGGAGACCGAGGCGATCGTGATGATCGGCGAGATCGGTGGCGACGCAGAGGAGCGGGCCGCGGACTTCATCAAGGCCAACGTCACCAAGCCGGTCGTCGGCTACGTCGCCGGCTTCACCGCGCCCGAGGGCAAGACGATGGGCCACGCCGGTGCGATCGTCTCCGGTTCGGCCGGCACCGCCCAGGCCAAGCAGGAGGCCCTCGAGGCCGCCGGCGTCCGGGTGGGCAAGACCCCGTCGGAGACCGCGCGGCTGATGCGCGAGATCGTCGGAGGCTGACGCCGCCGCGAGCATCGCAGGGAGCGCCAGCGACCGAGGAGCGGAGCGGTGGCGGAAGCCGACCCGTGTGCTCGGAGGCTGACGCCGCCGCGAGCATCGCAGGGAGCGCCAGCGACCGAGGAGCGGAGCGGTGGCGGAAGCCGACCCGTGTGCTCGGAGGCTGACGCCGCCGCGAGCTCGCAGGGCGCCGAACTGCCCGGCACCTCCCGCGGAGGTGCCGGGCAGCGGCGTTCCCGGTGGGGGACGATGCGGGGGACCCTGCCGCGCACCAGGAGGAGAGCCGCAGCGATGACGTCCAGTGGTCCCGAGCAGCAGCCGGGCGGGCCGGGACCGGAGCCGGAGCCGGTGGCCCCCGGACCGGCGCCCCGCCGCCGGCCCGGGCTGCGGGTGCTGGGCTGGGCCGACCTCGCCGTCCCGGCCGGGGCGCTGCTCTACCTGGTGTTCCTCAGCGTGCCGTGGTTCACCGTCCCGGGGTACGACCTCGGGTTCGGCTACCGCGCACCGGGCACGTCGGTCAACGGGTTCCGGTCGCCCTGGCTGAGCCTCGCGCTCGTGCTGCTGGGCGCGGCCGCGGTGTGGACCGTGCTGCCGGCCTTCCGTGAGGTCCGGGTTCCGTTCCCGCGGGCCGTCGTCCCGGCCGGCCTCGCGTCCCTGGCCTTCCTGTTCACGCTGACCGAGTGGCTGACCACCTTCGACGCCGGCTTCACGCTGATGGGGCTGCTCGCCTTCCTCACCGCGACGGCGCTGCTGGTAATCACGATGTCCCGGCTGCTCGCCGAGCTGCGGGCCGTGGGCGCCGCCCCAGCCGGGTGGATCGGTGCACCACCTCCGCCCTCGGGCGCCCCGGGTTGGGGCTCGCCGCCGTACGGGCCGCCGGGGTACGGGCCACCGGGGTACGGGGCGCCGCCGACCCACGGAGCCACCCCGCCCCCCGCCGGGTGGAGCCCGGGGGTGTCCCCGGGGTACGGGCAGGCTCCCGACCCCGCGCCGGCCCCGGGCTGGGGGCCACCTCCGCAGTCCGGCTGGTACCAGGGCCCGCCCACCTGGACGCCGGCTCCGGCCTGGCCGGCGGCGCCGCAGCCCGGGCCGACAGCGCAGCCCGGGCCGACAGCGGAGCCCGACCCCGCGGACGGCGAGCCCGCACCGGAGCCCGGGCGTCGCCCCGGGGAGCCCGGCGGGAGCACCGCTGCCGGGGCCGGCTGATCCCTCCGGCCGGACGGCCGTGTGAGATGGCCGGACCCGGCGCGTGCGCCGCCGATCCGGCGACGTCGCTTGCGAGAGTGGGGAGGTGACGTCCCTGCTGTCCCGCCTGCCCCTCGGGTCACGCGGCACCGGTGGACGGCGCGGCCCCGCCACCGGGTGGCTCGCGGTGGCCACCGCCCTCGCGGTCCCGGTGACCGGGCTGCTGGGGCTGTGGCTCGCGCTGCTCGTCGTGCAGACCCTCGACCCCGACGGCGGGCTGCCGGCGGGGTCGTCCGCGCGGGTGGCCGGGCAGCTGTGGCTGCTGGCGCACGGCGCGGCGGTCGAGCTGCCCTCCGGGCCTCTCCGGATCGCCCCGCTGCTGGTCACCGCGGGCATCGCCTGGGGGCTGGCCCGGGCGTCGGGGTCGGTGGTCGCGGTCCGCGAGCTGGAGTCGCCCCGGTCGGTCAGCGGGGTGCTCGCCGTCGTGGTCGCGGTGCACACCGCCACGACGGGGCTGGTCACCGCACTGGTCACAGCGCCCGACGCCACGATCGGCCCGGTGCGTCCGCTCGTGGGGGCCGCCGTGCTCGCGCTGCTCGCCGGTGGCGCGGGCGTGCTGCGCGACTCCCCGCTCGGCGGGCAGCTGCTGGACCGGTTCCCCGGCCCGGGCCGGGCCGTGCTGCGGGCCGTGGCGGCCGGCACGCTGGCGCTGGCCGCCGGGTGCGCCGCCGTCCTCGCCGTCGGGCTGGGGTCCGACGTCGACGGTGCCGCCGCGATGGTCAGCGGCCTCGGGAGCGCCAGCGCCGGGGCCGCCGGGCTGGTCGGGCTGAGCCTGCTGCTGATGCCCAACGCCCTCGCCGCGGTCGCCGGGCTGGCCGCGGGACCGGGGTTCGTCGTCGGGACGGGCACCGCCGTCTCGGTCGGCGGCGTCACGCTCGGGCCGGTGCCCGCGTTTCCGCTGCTGGCCGCCCTGCCCGACACCCAGGCCGTGCCGCTGGTCGCGTTCCTGTCCCAGGCGCTGCCCGCGCTCGCCGGGGTGGTCGCCGGCATCGCGCTGGGACGCCGGCTCGAGGACGGCGACGGCGGGGCGGTCACCGCTGCCCTGTGGGGCATCGTCGCGGCGGTCGGCGTCGGCGTCGTCACAGGGCTGTGGGTGCTCGTCGCCGGGGGCGCGCTCGGCGACGGAGCCCTGGCCGAGGTGGGCGCGCCGGCGCTGGCCACCGGGCTGGCGGTCGCCGCGCAGGCCGGGATCGCCGCCGTCCCCGGCGCCGCCGTCGCCCGCTGGCGCGCCCGGTCCTGACCTGCCCGCGCCCGACCCGTCGGCACCGGGCTCCGGACCCGGCCACTAGGGTCTGCGGACGTGCCCGCCGACGCATCCGCCGTCCCGGGGACGCCGGGTGCCCGGGCGCGCGTGGTCGTCCTGCTCTCCGGGGCCGGCTCGCTGTGCGCCGCCCTGCTCGCCGCCACCGAGGAGCCCGGCTACCCCGCCGAGGTCGTCGCCGTCGGCGCGGACCGCCCGGACGCCGCCGGCCTGACCCTCGCTGCCGACCGCGGGATCGGCACCTTCGTCGTCGCCCTGCGCGACCACCCCGACCGGGCGTCCTGGGACCGAGCGCTGGCCGCCGCGCTGGTCGAGCACCGTCCCGACTGGGTGGTCTCGGCCGGGTTCATGAAGCTGTTGGGCCCCGCCGTGCTGGCCGCCTTCGGCGGCCGAGTGGTCAACACCCACCCGGCGCTGCTGCCGGCATTCCCGGGGGCGCACGCCGTCCGCGACGCCCTGGCCGCCGGGGTCACCACGACCGGCGCGACCGTGCACCTGGTCGACGCCGGCCTGGACACCGGCCCGGTGCTGACCCAGCGCCCCGTCCCCGTGCACGCCGACGACGACGAGGCGAGCCTGCACGAACGGATCAAGACCGTCGAGCGCGAGCTCCTGGTGCGCACCGTGGCCGCGCTGGCCACCGGCGCGCCGATCCCCTCCCCACCGACTCCCGCCATCCCGACCGAGGAGAGCACCCGATGACCGAGCGCACCCCCGTCCGCCGCGCGCTGCTGGGCGTCTACGACAAGAGCGGCGTCGACGAGCTCGCCCGCGGCCTGGTCGACGCCGGTGTCGAACTGGTCAGCACCGGCGCCACCGCGGCGCGGATCGCCGCCGCCGGGCTGCCGGTCACCCCCGTCGAGCAGGTCACCGGCTTCCCCGAGTGCCTCGACGGCCGGGTCAAGACGCTGCACCCGGCGGTGCACGCGGGCATCCTGGCCGACCGCCGCAAGCCCGCGCACCTGGCCCAGCTGGAGGAGCTGGGCATCGCCGCCTTCGACCTGGTCGTGGTCAACCTCTACCCGTTCAGCGACACCGTCGCCTCCGGCGCCTCCCCGGACGAGTGCATCGAGCAGATCGACATCGGCGGCCCGGCGATGGTGCGGGCCGCGGCGAAGAACCACCCGTCGGTGGCCGTGGTCGTCGACCCGGGCCGCTACGAGGAGGTCGTGGAGGCGGTCGGCGCCGGCGGCTTCACCCTGGCGCAGCGCCAGCAGCTGGCCGCCGAGGCGTTCCGGCACACCGCGGCCTACGACGTCGCGGTCGCCTCCTGGATGGGCAACGTCCTCTCCCCGGACGACGAGAGCGGCTTCCCCGAGTGGGTCGGCGGCAGCTGGGAGCGCACCGACGTCCTCCGCTACGGGGAGAACCCGCACCAGGGGGCGGCGCTGTACCGCAGCGGGCAGCCGGGGCTCGCCGACGCCGACCAGCTGCACGGCAAGCAGATGTCCTACAACAACTACGTCGACACCGATGCCGCCTGGCGGGCCGCGCACGACCACCGCGAGCCGTGTGTGGCGATCATCAAGCACGCCAACCCGTGCGGGATCGCGGTCGGGGCGGACATCGCCGCCGCGCACCGCAAGGCGCACGCCTGCGACCCGGTCTCGGCCTTCGGCGGGGTGATCGCCGCCAACCGCGAGGTCGACCTGACCCTCGCCGAGCAGATCTCCGAGGTGTTCACCGAGGTCGTCGTCGCGCCGTCGTTCACCGAGGACGCCCTGGGCCTGCTCACCCAGAAGAAGAACATCCGGCTGCTCCGGATGCCCGAGTCCCCGCGGCTGACCGTCGAGCTGCGTCCGGTGAGCGGCGGGCTGCTGCTGCAGACCGCCGACCGGATCGACGCCGCCGGCGACGACCCCACCAGCTGGACCCTGGCCACCGGTCAGCCGCTGGACGCCGCCGGCCTCGACGACCTGGTCTTCGCCTGGCGGGCCGTGCGCGCGGTGAAGAGCAACGCCATCCTGCTGGCCGCCGACCGGGCCACCGTGGGCGTCGGCATGGGTCAGGTCAACCGGGTCGACTCCGCCCGGCTGGCCGTGGCGCGGGCGGGGGAGCGGGCCGCCGGGTCGGTGGCCGCCTCCGACGCGTTCTTCCCCTTCGCCGACGGGCTGCAGGTGCTGCTGGACGCCGGGGTGCGTGCGGTGGTGCAGCCGGGCGGGTCGGTGCGGGACGACGAGGTGGTCGCCGCCGCGGCGGCCGCGGGGGTGACGCTGTACCTGACCGGCACCCGGCACTTCGCCCACTGATGGCGATCCGCAACACCCGGCCCCCGGTGAGCCCGCCCGAGCCGGACACCGTCTGGGAGGGCGAGGACCTCGCCGGTGCCGAGTGGGACTGGGCCCGGCTGGAACGGGTCACCTTCGTCGACTGCCGCTTCGACGACGCCTCGTTCGCCGAGCTGGTCACGGTGCGGTGCGTCTTCGAGCAGTGCCTGCTCACCGGCGTGGCCATGGCGGGCGCCCGGCACGAGGGGACGGCCTTCCTCTCCTGCCGGTTCGACCGGGCGATGCTGTCGGGCAGCACCTGGTCCGGCTGCAAGCTCACCGGCTCGCAGTTCCCCGGCGCGACGCTGCGCCCGATGACCACCGCCGACACCGACTGGAGCTACACGTCGCTGCGCGGGGTGGACCTGTCCGGCGTCGACCTCTCGGGCCAGAAGCTGGTCGAGGCCGACCTGACCGACACGGACCTGCGTGAGGCCGACCTGACCCGTGCCGACCTGCGGCACGCCCGGCTGCAGAGCACCCGGCTGCGCGGGGCCGACCTGCGCGGCGCGGACACCGACGGGGTGAACTGGCACGGCTTCGACGTCACCGGCGTGCGGCTGGACGTCGTCCAGGCGGTGACGTTCGCTCGCGCCCACGGGGCGCTGGTCGCCGACTGACCTGCCGGGCGGTCAGGTCGTCCAGGCCGGTATGCACCAGCTCCAGCCCGGTGCCGCCGCCGTTCAGCCGCACCACGAGCAGCCTGATCCCGGCCGCGACGCCGGCGAGCAGGAGCAGCAGGCCGGCCAGGGTGTCCGGGCGGCGGCAGGCCGTCGGCCGGTGCCCGTCGCCGGGCCGCTCGCCGCGGTGCCGGGCCAGCGCTCCTGCGGGTGCACCACCTCGGTGGGCTGGTCGGCCAGTGGCGGGGCGGGCTGGAGCCCGCCCCACCACGCGGAGCTGCCGTTCGTGGTGGGCTCCCCGTCCCACGGCACCTGCCGGGAACGGCTGTCGGGCACGCTCATCGGTCCTCCTCGCGCGGGCCGCCCCCGCGGCCGGCGGTGTGCGGGAGCCCAGGGGAACGGGCGTGCGGCAGACTGGCGGCGTGGCGGCGACGACTCTGGACGGCAAGGCGACGGCAGCGGCGATCCGGGCGGAGCTCACCGGGCGGGTGGCCGCGCTCGCGGCCGCCGGACGGCCCCCTGGGCTGGGCACCCTGCTGGTCGGTGACGACCCGGGCAGCCGGTGGTACGTCTCGGCGAAGCACTCCGACTGCGCCGAGGTGGGCATCGCCAGCATCCAGCGCGAGCTGCCGGCCACCGCCACGCTGACCGACGTGCTGGCCGTCGTCGACGAGCTCAACGCCGACCCGGCGTGCACTGGCTACATCGTCCAGATCCCGCTGCCGCGGGGGATCGACGAGAGCGAGGTGCTGGAGCGGATGGACCCGGCCAAGGACGCCGACGGCCTGCACCCGACCAACCTGGGGCGGCTGGTGCTCGGGGTGCCGGGCCCGCTGCCCTGCACCCCGGTGGGCATCGTCGAGCTGCTGCGCCGGTACGACGTCCCGCTCGCCGGGGCCGAGGTCGTCGTCGTCGGCCGCGGGATCACCGTCGGCCGGCCACTCGGCCTGCTGCTCACCCGGCGCACCGAGAACGCCACGGTGACCCTCTGCCACACCGGCACCCGGGACCTGGCCGCGCACACCCGGGACGCCGACGTGGTGGTCGCCGCCGCCGGGGTGCCCGGGCTGATCACCGGGGAGATGGTGAAGCCCGGGGCCGCCGTGCTCGACGTCGGCGTGAGCCGGGTCGACGGGAAGATCGCCGGTGACGTCGCCGCGGACGTCCGCGACGTCGCCGGATTCGTCGCCCCCAACCCCGGCGGGGTGGGCCCGATGACCCGGGCGATGCTGCTGGCCAACGTCGTGCTCGCCGCCGAGCAGGCGGCCGGCGCGGAGGTCCTCTCGGCGTGACCCGGCCGGCCCGTGAGCCGCTGTACCGGCGGCGGCCGCTGCTGGCCGGCTTCCTCCGGCAGTGGCCGCTGCTGCTGGTCATCGTGGTGGTCGGTGCCGGCCTGGGGCTGGTGGCGCTCGAGCAGTGGCGCCGCGGCCTGGTGCTCATGGGGGTGGCGGTGGTCGGTGCCGGGCTGATGCGGCTGCTCCTGCCGGCCCGCCGGATCGGGTTCCTGGCGGTGCGCAGCCGCCCGGTCGACGTGGGGCTGAGCCTCGTGGTGGGCCTGGCGGTCGCCGGCATCGCGCTGGCCATCCCGGCCGACTGACCCGTGCGGGGCGCCCCGCATGGCCCTGCGGGCGGATCCGGGGCTAGGTTGGCGGGCATGGTGGAGCGGGACCGGCAGGGCAAGGTGACCGTCGTCGGCGCCGGTTTCTACGGCTCGACCACCGCGCTGCGGTTGGCGGAGTACGACCTGTTCGAGACCGTGGTGCTCACCGACATCGTCGAGGGCAAGCCCGAGGGGCTCGCGCTGGACATCAACCAGTCGCGGCCGATCGAGGGCTTCGAGACCCGGGTCGTGGGGGTCGGAGGCGGCTCCTACGAGGGCACCGAGGGCTCCGACATCGTCGTCATCACCGCCGGCCTGCCGCGCAAGCCGGGGATGAGCCGGATGGACCTCATCGAGACCAACGCCGGCATCGTCCGCTCGGTCGCGGAGAACGTCGCGCGCACCTCGCCCGACGCCGTCGTCATCGTCGTCTCCAACCCGCTCGACGAGATGACCGCGCTGGCCCAGCTGGCCACCGGTTTCCCGAGGGCCCGGGTCATGGGGCAGGCCGGGATGCTCGACACGGCCCGGTTCACGAACAACGTGGCCCAGGAGTGCGGCGTGCCGGTCGGCTCGGTGCGCACCCTGACGCTCGGGTCGCACGGCGACACGATGGTCCCCGTTCCCTCGCGCTGCACCGTCGACGGCCGCCCGCTCGCCGAGGTGCTGCCCGCCGACCGGATCGCGCACCTGGTCGACCGCACCCGCAACGGCGGGGCCGAGGTGGTCGCGCTGCTGAAGACCGGCTCGGCGTACTACGCCCCGTCCGCGGCGGCCGCCCGGATGGCGCGCGCGGTGCGGGAGGACGCCGGGGCGGTCATGCCGGTGTGCGCCTGGGTCGACGGCGAGTACGGCATCTCCGGGGTCTACCTGGGGGTCGAGGCCGAGATCGGCCGGGCAGGAGTGCGGCGGGTCGTGCAGAGCGACCTGACCGACAGTGAACTGGCGGGCCTGCGTGAGGCCGCCGAGGCCGTCCGCGCCAAGCAGGCCGATGTAGCCGACCTCTGACCACGACGGTCAGAGCTGCAGAGAGGGAAACCGAACACGTGACCAAGATCAAGGTCGAGGGCAAGGTCGTCGAGCTCGACGGCGACGAGATGACCCGGATCATCTGGCAGTTCATCAAGGACCAGCTGATCCTCCCGTACCTGGACGTCGACCTCGAGTACTACGACCTCGGCATGGAGTCGCGCGACGCCACCGACGACCAGATCACCGTCGACGCCGCCAACGCCATCAAGAAGCACGGCGTCGGCGTCAAGTGCGCGACCATCACCCCCGACGAGGCCCGGGTCGAGGAGTTCGGCCTCAAGCGGATGTACCGCTCGCCCAACGGCACGATCCGCAACATCCTCGGCGGCGTCATCTTCCGCGAGCCGATCATCATGGCCAACGTGCCGCGGCTGGTGCCCGGCTGGACCAAGCCGATCATCGTCGGCCGCCATGCCTTCGGTGACCAGTACCGCGCCACCGACTTCCGCTTCCCGGGCGCGGGCACCCTCACGGTGACCTTCACCCCGTCCGACGGCTCCGCGCCGATCGAGCACGAGGTCTTCCAGGCCCCGGGATCCGGTGTCGCGCTGGCCATGTACAACCTGGACGAGTCGATCCGTGACTTCGCGCGCGCCTCGCTCAACTACGGCCTGGCCCGCAACTACCCGGTCTACCTCTCCACGAAGAACACGATCCTCAAGGCCTACGACGGCCGCTTCAAGGACCTGTTCCAGGAGGTCTTCGAGACGGAGTTCAAGGACCAGTTCGCCGCGGCGGGCATCACCTACGAGCACCGCCTCATCGACGACATGGTCGCCGCCTCCCTCAAGTGGGAGGGCGGGTACGTCTGGGCCGCCAAGAACTACGACGGCGACGTGCAGTCCGACACCGTGGCGCAGGGCTTCGGCTCGCTGGGCCTGATGACCTCGGTGCTGGCCACCCCGGACGGCCGCACGGTCGAGGCCGAGGCCGCGCACGGCACGGTCACCCGCCACTTCCGCGCCCACCAGCGCGGCGAGGCGACCTCGACCAACCCGATCGCGTCGATCTTCGCCTGGACCCGGGGCCTGGCCCACCGCGGCAAGCTGGACAACACCCCCGAGGTGACCCGGTTCGCCGAGACCCTGGAGAAGGTCTGCATCGACACCGTCGAGAGCGGCCAGATGACCAAGGACCTGGCGCTGCTGATCAGCAAGGACAGCCCGTGGCTGAACACCCAGGACTTCCTGGCGGCCATCGACGCCAACCTGCAGAAGGCGATGGGCTGAGCAAGGACGCCGCACGGACGGCCCCCGCGATCACTCGGTCGCGGGGGCCGTCCCGCGTACGGGGGCCGCGCCCGGCGCCATGATCACCTCGGCGTCGCCGGGGTGTCGAGCGCGTGGTGACCCCGCTGGCGCCGGGGTGAGCGAAGCCTGTGGACGGCGCCAGCGCGACAGCCGCGGGCTCCGGCCCGCTCCGCGGGTGCCCCGCCCACCTGCGCGTCCACCCGCACTCGACGGGCGGGTCTTCCGCGGTGAGACGGCGGTGGCCCGTGGTCTGCTGACCCCCGACCAGCTCCGCAGCACGGCCTGGCGCCGGGTGCTGCCCGGCGTGTACGCCGACGCACGGCTGGCCCCCGACCACCGGCTCATGGTCACCGCGGTGTCGCTCGTCGCCCCACCGACCGCCGTCTTCGGTGGCCGCACGGCGGCGCTGCTCTGGGGCGCCGAGGGTGTGGTCGGCGCTGTCCATCCCGTCGAGGTCGTGCTCTCGGTCGGTCGACGCTGGAGCCCGCGGTCACCGGCCGTACGGGTGCGCACCGCGGTGCTGGACGACGACGACGTCGAGGTGCGGAACGGGTTGCGGGTCACTGGACGCACACGGACGGCGGTCGACCTGATCCGCCGTGGCCCGCTGGAGGACGGCGTCGTCGTCCTGGACCAGCTCGGACACCAGCGCGTGGTGCGACTCGAGGAGGTGCGCGCCGCGGTCGCGGCGCTGCCCCGGTCGCGGGGCAGCGCACAGGCCCGGCGCGCCGCCGCGCTCGCCGACGGGCTGGCCGGGTCGCCGCAGGAGACCCGGGTGCGGCTGGTGCTGGTGCGTGCGGGCCTCCCGTCGCCGGTGGCGCAGTTCGAGGTACGCCACCGCGGCGGCTTCGTCGCCCGGGTGGACTTCGGCTGGCCCGCGCACCGGCTGGCGCTGGAGTACGACGGTCAGTGGCACGCAGAGCCGGGCCAGTTCGCGCGCGACAGGCAGCGGCTGAACCGTCTGACGGCGGCCGGCTGGCGGGTCGTGTTCGTCACCGCCGCCGATCTGCGCCGACCCGACCTGCTGGTGGCGCGGGTGGCGGAGGCGCTGCGCGGATGATCACCTCGGCACCAGCAGGCCCTCGGGGACAGCGAGTGCCCGGGAGCGCCGAGGTGATCACAGAGCTCAGGTGCCGAAGAGCTGGGTCCACCAGGGGCCGCCGGCGCCCTGGGCCACGCCGATGCCCAGGGTGCCCAGGTCGCAGTTCAGGATGTTCGCCCGGTGGCCGGGGCTGCCCATCCAAGCGGCCATCACCGCGGCGGCGTCCGGCTGGCCGTAGGCGATGTTCTCCGCCCGTGCGTGCTCGATGCCGGCCGCGCGGGCCCGGGCGAACGGGTCGCGGCCGTCGGGGTCGACGTGGGAGAAGAAGTCCCGGTCGCGCATGTCCGCGCTGTGCGCGCGGGCGACCCCGGCGAGGCCGCCGTCGGCCACGACGGCCGGGCAGCCGGCCGCCGCGCGCTCGGCGTTGACCAGGTCGAGCACCTGCTGCTCCGTGCCGGCGCCGGCCGCCGCCACAGGGCCGGACGGCGGGGTGGGCGCCGGCGCCGGTGCCGGTGCCGGTGCCGGTTCGGGGGAAGGCGCGGGGAGAGCCGTGGACGTGGCCGAGCCGGGGGCCGTGACATCCGCCTCTGGTGCGGGG
Organism: Modestobacter sp. SYSU DS0875; assembly: GCF_054050915.1. Taxonomy (NCBI): domain Bacteria; kingdom Bacillati; phylum Actinomycetota; class Actinomycetes; order Geodermatophilales; family Geodermatophilaceae; genus Modestobacter; species Modestobacter sp. SYSU DS0875. The sequence continues at coordinate 127,048 of NZ_JBJHAH010000004.1, forward strand.
AGCGGCTCGGACCCGGCGGCCGGGGGAGCGGGGGGCTCGGGGACGGTGGTCTCCGGCTGCGGTGCGGTGCCGGCGGGGACGTCGGCGGCGGTGTCGGGTGCCGGAGTGGTCGACGGCCGGGGCTGCGGGGCCTCGGCGGCGGCCTCGGTCAGCTGGGTGCGGACCACGCCGTGCACGACGGTGGCCGTGGAGGCGACCAGCACCAGGACGGCGGCCAGCAGCAAGGGCGCCCAGAGCGACCGGCCACGCCAGCGGAGCGGGCGGTACAGGGCGGCGTCCAGGCGGCGCAGCGCGGACGGGCGGGGCGGGGAGGGAGGCACGGCTCGCCCTCAGCAGCGGATCGCGGACGTCACCCGACCGAGGGTAGCCGGAAGCGGACAGTCACCAGTGCGGCCGCGGAGGGAACACCCGGGGGAGGGGGGCGGGTTCGACGGGGAGGACCCGTGGCGGGTCCGGCCACTACCGTGGTCCGCTGACGCCGGCAGAGCGCTGCCGAGCACTGCATCTGGAGGAACACGCCGCTCGTGAGCGACGTCTGGCTCAACATCGTCATGGTCGTCGGGTTCGTCCTGATCGGCGGTGCGTTCTCGGGGGCCGAGATCGCCCTGGTCTCCCTGCGTGAGTCGCAGGTCCGTGCGCTGGCCGACACCGGCCGCCGCGGGCAGGCGCTGCACAAGCTGCTCGGCGACCCGAACCGCTTCCTCGCCGCGGTGCAGGTCGGGGTCACCCTGGCCGGCTTCTTCTCGGCTGCCTTCGGGGCCAGCACGCTGTCCGGGCCGCTCGCCGACCTCCTGGTCGACCGGGGCCTCCAGGTCACGGTGGCCGACCCGCTGGCCTTCGTGCTGGTCACCATCGCGATCAGCTACCTGTCGCTGGTCGTCGGTGAGCTGACCCCCAAGCGGCTGGCCCTCCAGCGGGCGGAGGGGTTCTCCCTCGTCGTCGCCGCGCCGCTCAACGCCATCGCCAAGCTCTTCCGGCCGGTCATCTGGCTGCTGTCGAAGAGCACCGACCTGCTCGTCCGGCTGCTCGGCGGTGACCCCACGCAGAGCGGTGAGTCGATCAGCCAGGAGGAGCTGCGCGACCTGGTGGCGGCGCACGAGTCGCTCTCCAGCGACGAGCGGCGGCTCATCGACGAGGTGTTCCGCGCCGGCGACCGGGAGGTGCGCGAGGTCATGACCCCGCGCACCGAGGTGCACTTCCTGGACGGGTCGACGACCGCGAGCCGGGCGGCCAAGCAGGTCGCCGACTCCAGCTGGTCGCGCTACCCGGTGGTCGGCCGGGGGGAGGACGACGTCATCGGCTTCGTGCACGTCCGCGACCTGTTCCTGCCCACCCACCCCGCCGGGCGGGCGGCGACCGTGGCCGACCTGGCCCGGGAGGTCAAGCAGCTCCCCGGTACGGCGAAGGTGCTCAACGCGATGTCGGAGATGCGCCGGGAGAACCGGCACTTCGCGATCGTCGTCGACGAGTACGGCGGCACCGACGGCATCGTCACCCTGGAGGACCTCATCGAGGAGGTCATCGGGGACATCTACGACGAGTACGACGCCGACGTCGCCGCGGAGGACGCCGAGCCCAGCGGCGGCCCGCAGGAGCTGGACGGGCTGCTGAACCTCGACGACTTCGCCGAGGCCACCGGCCTCGAGCTGCCCGAGGGGCCCTACGAGACGGCCGCCGGCTACCTGCTGGCGGCGCTGGGCCGGCTGCCGGTGGTGGGTGACGTCGTCGAGGTCGAGGGCCGCACGCTCACCGTGCTGGAGCTGGACGGACGGCGGATCGCCCGCATCGAGGTCAGCCCCGCGCCGGAGCCGGAGGACACCGAGGGCGCCGCCGCGGAGTCCAGGGCCTAGCGGCGCTGCTGCACGAACTCCCAGGCGTCGCGGACGATCTTGCGCAGGTCGGTGTGCACCGGCCGCCAGCCCAGGTCGCCGTGGATCCGGGCGGAGCTGGCCACCAGGCGGGCCGGGTCGCCGGCGCGGCGGGGGCCCACGACCACCGGTAGCTCGTGCCCGGTGACCTCGCGGACGGCGTCGACCATCTCCTGCACCGAGAACCCGCTGCCGCTGCCCAGGTTGTAGACCCGGTGCTCGCCCGGTGCCGGGGCGGGGAGGGCGAGCAGGTGCGCGGCGGCGAGGTCCTGCACGTGCACGTAGTCGCGGATGCAGGTGCCGTCGGGGGTCGGGTAGTCGTCGCCGTAGACGGTGAGCGACTCGCGGGTGCCCGAGGCCACCTGCAGGGCGATCGGGATCAGGTGCGTCTCGGTGGCGTGCCGCTCGCCCCGGCCGTACGCGGCGCCGCCCACGTTGAAGTAGCGCAGGCTCACCGCGGCGAAGTCGTACGCCACCGCGTAGCTGGTGAGCATCGCGTCGACGGCCAGCTTGCTGGCGCCGTAGGTGTTGGTCGGCCGGGTGGGCGCGGTCTCCGGGATGGGCACCTCCTCGGGCTCTCCGTAGGTGGCCGCGGTGGAGGAGAAGACGATCCGGCGGCAGTCGGCGGCGCGCATCGCCTCCAGCAGCGCCAGCGACCCGCCGACGTTGTTCTCCCAGTACAGCTCCGGCGCCTGCTGGCTCTCCCCGACCAGGCTCTTCGCCGCGAAGTGCAGCACGGCCTCGGGGCGGACGTCGGCGAGCACGGGCGCGGAGTCGTGCAGCGAGGCCTGCACCAGGCGCGCGCCGTCGGGGACGGCGTCCTGGTGCCCGGTCGAGAGGTCGTCGAGCACCGTGACCTCGTGGCCCTCGGCCAGCAGAGCCGCGGTGACTACGCTGCCGATGTACCCGGCTCCGCCGGTGACGAGAACGCGCATGCCCGGGAGCCTAGACACGCGCACGCCGGAAAGCCTGGACAGGTGCGCCCCCCGCACCGGTAGGAGGAGCCCCGTGGTAACCGCACGTCCCGCAGTCGCCGCGATGCCGGCCTACCGGCCCGGCCGCAACCCCGCCGACCTGGCCCGGGAGATCGGCGTGCCGCGCGCGGTGAAGCTGGCCAGCAACGAGGTGGCCTTCCCGCCGCTGCCGGCCGTCGTCGAGGCGATCGCGGCGACGGCAGGGGAGACCCACCGCTACCCCGACAACGGCGCGACCGTGCTCACCGCGGCGCTGGCGGAGCGGTACGGCGTCAGCCCCGGTCAGGTGGCCACCGGCTGCGGCGCGGTCACCCTGCTGCAGCAGCTGGCCCAGGCCTACAACGACCCGGGCACCGGCATCGCGTTCGCCTGGCGGTCGTTCGAGATGTACCCGCTGCTGGCCCAGGTGGCCGGCGCCCGCGCCCAGCAGGTGCCGCTGGTGCCCGGGACGCCGGGCGGCGCCGCCGACACCCACGACCTCGAGGCGCTGGCCGCCGTGGTCGACGAGCGCACCCGGCTGGTGCTCGTCTGCAACCCGAACAACCCGACCGGGACGGCGGTTCGCCGGGCGCAGCTGGAGCGGTTCCTCGACGCGGTCCCCGAGACCGCGCTGGTGGTGGTCGACGAGGCCTACCGGGAGTTCGTCACCGACCCTGGGGTCCCCGACGGCGTCGAGCTGATGCGCGGGCGGCCCAACGTCGCGGTGCTGCGCACCTTCTCCAAGGCGTGGGGCCTGGCCGGGCTGCGGGTGGGCTACCTGCTGGCCGAGGACCCGGGCGTCGCCGACGCGGTGCGCCGCACCCACGTGCCCTTCAGCGTCTCCAGCCTCGCGCAGGCTGCGGCGGTCGCCGCCCTGGCGAGCGAGGACGAGGTGCGGCAGCGGTGCGCCGCCGTCGTCGCCGAGCGCGACCGGCTGACCGCAGCGCTGCGCGAGCGGGGCCTGCCGGTCGCCGACAGCCAGGCCAACTTCGTCTGGCTGCCGCTGGGTGAGCGCACCGCGGACGTCGCCGCAGCGCTGGAGGCGCGCGCGGTGATCACCCGGCCGTTCCCCGGCGTGGGGCTGCGCGTGACGGTCGGGACGGCGGAGGAGGACGACGTCCTCCTCGGCGCGCTGGACGCCGTCCTGACCAGCGCCGGGACCGAGGACGCGGACACCTGACCGGAGACCGGTGGGGCGCGTGGTTCGATGAGGGACGTGCCTGCTCCCCGCGTGCTGTCCGGCATCCAGCCGACGGCTGACTCGTTCCACCTCGGCAACTACCTGGGTGCGCTGCGGCAGTGGGTGGCGCTGCAGGACGACCACGACGCCTTCTACTGCGTCGTCGACCTGCACGCGATCACCGCGGAGCAGCCCGACCCGGCGGTGCTGCGCCGGCGCACGCTGGTCTCCGCCGCGCAGCTGATCGCGCTGGGCGTCGATCCGGCGCGCAGCACGCTGTTCGTGCAGAGCCACGTGCCCGAGCACGCCCAGCTCGCCTGGGTGCTCCAGTGCCTGACCGGGTTCGGCGAGGCCAGCCGGATGACCCAGTTCAAGGACAAGAGCACCCGCGAGGGCGCCGGGACGACGTCGGTCGGGCTGTTCACCTACCCGGTGCTGCAGGCCGCCGACATCCTGCTGTACCGGGCCGCCCGGGTACCGGTCGGTGAGGACCAGCGGCAGCACCTGGAGCTGACCCGTGACCTGGCCACCCGGTTCAACGGCCGGTACGGCGACACGTTCGTGCTCCCCGAGGCGTACGTGCCGCCGGGGGCGGCCAAGGTGCTGGACCTGCAGTCGCCGGACAAGAAGATGAGCAAGAGCCTGCCGCCGGCCGGCTGCGTGAACCTGCTCGACGACCCGAAGGCGACGGCGAAGAAGATCCGCTCGGCGGTCACCGACACCGGCCGCGAGATCGTCGCCGACCCGGTGGAGAAGCCCGGCGTGACCAACCTGCTGGCCATCCACTCGGCGCTGTCCGGGCAGACCGTGGCCCAGCTCGAGGAGCACTTCGCCGGTCGCGGCTACGGCGACCTGAAGAAGGAGCTCGCCGACGTGGTCACCGAGGCGTTCGCCCCGGTGCAGCAGCGCACCGCCGAGCTGCTGGCCGACACCGGCGAGCTGGAGCGGGTGCTGGCCGCCGGGGCCGCCCGTGCCCGCGAGGTCGCGGCCCCCACGCTGGCCACCGTTTACGAGCGGGTGGGCTTCCTGGCCCCGGTCGGGGGCACGCCGGCGTGACCGACCGACCGCTGCGCGCCGACGACACCTTCGTGCACCGCCCTTCGGCGGAGCGCGAGGTGCCGGCCGACACCGCCGTGCTGGGCGTGGTGGTGTCGATCCCGGAGCCGTGGGCGCAGCTGCTGGTCGAGTGGCGGGGCAAGTGCGGGGACCCGCAGGCGAGCCTGGTGCCGCCGCACGTCACGCTGCTCCCGCCCACCGAGGTCGCGGTGGGTGACCGCCCGGCGATCAGCGCCCACCTGGCGCAGGTCGCGGCGGCCCACCCGCCGTTCGACATGCGGCTGTCGGGCACCGGCACGTTCCGCCCCGTCTCGGAGGTCGTCTTCGTCGCCGTCGAGCGGGGCGTCGCCGACTGCGAGCTGATCGCCACCGACGTCCGCACCGGCCCGCTGGCCCGGCCGCTGGCGTTCCCGTACCACCCGCACGTGACGGTCGCGCACGACGTGCCGGGGGAGATGCTGGACCTGGCGCACGCCGGTCTGGCCGACGTGCGGGCGGACTTCCGGGTGGACTCGTTCACCGAGTTCGAGCAGCTCCCGAGCGGCGCCTGGGCCGTCGCCCGCGAGTACCCGCTCACCGGCACACCGCGCTGACCTGCGGCGACCGGGCCGGAACGCTCCGGTCGACGGGCGCCGGAGATCGCCAGACCGCACACTCGGTCCGGTGACCGAGCCCAGGACGACGCCTGACCGTGTCGACGGTCCGGCTCCGGGCAACCCCGTCACCCGGTTGGCCGCCGCCGCCCGCCGTCTGCTGCGCCGGGGCCGGAACCGGTGGCCGTGGCTGGACCACCTCGTGCACGCCGGGGGCCACTACAACCGGGTGCAGGGTGACCTGCTCGCCTCCGGCGTCACCTACTACGTCTTCCTCGCGCTGTTCCCGGTGCTGCTGCTCGTCGCCGCCGTCGCCGGGCTGGTGCTGCGGGGCAACCCGCTCCTGGAGCAGCGCATCGTCTCCGGGATCCGCGACGCGGTGCCCGGGTCGACGGGCGCGGACCTGGCCGAGCAGGCCGAGGCGGCCATCGACAGCGCCGCCACCTTCGGGCTGGTCGGCCTGCTCGTCTTCCTGGTCATCGGGCTGCGCGCGATGGACAAGCTGCGGGTCGGCATGGACGTCGTCTGGCGCGGCCAGCCCGATCCGCCGAACTTCCTCACCGACCGGGTCAGGGACGTCGCCGGCCTGCTCGGCTTCGGGGTGGCGGCGGCGCTGAGCATCGCGCTGACCACCAGCGCGACGTCGGCATCGACCCGGCTGCTGGGCCTGCTGGGCCTGGACGACGTCCCCGGTTCCGGGGTGCTCACCGCGGCGGTGGCGATCGCGCTGGCCCTGGTCGGCGACACCCTGGTCTTCCTCTGGCTGCTGCGCGGCGTGCCGGACAACCCGTTCGGCTCGCGCCAGCTGCTGCCCGGCGCGGTGTTCGGGGCGGTCGGGTTCGAGCTGCTGAAGGTCGCCGGCACCCTCTACCTGACCGTCATCAGCGGGAACGTCACGGCGCAGACGTTCGGCGGGATCGTCGGCCTCATCGTCTGGCTGAACGTGGTCTTCCGGTTCGCCTTCTACACCGCGGCGTGGACGGCGACGATCCCGTCGCTCGAGCAGGAGCGGATCGCCGCCGGGCACGTGCGGCCGGTGGTCAGCGCGCCGGACCCGGTGGCGCCGGCCGAGGCCCGTCCGGGTCGTCCGCCGGCGGCGTCCCCGGCCGCGGATCCGGCGGCGGACCCGCGGGTGTCCCCGGTGCGGACGGCGGTGGGGCTGCTGGGGGCCGGTGCCCTGACCGGTGCCCTGGGGGTGGCGCTGGGGACCGGGTGGCTGGCCCGCCGTCGGCGGGGGCGGCGGGCCGGCTGACCGGGCGGCGGGCCCGCCGGCGGCCGACGACGGTGGCGAGGACCACCAGCACCGCGGCGACGGCCAGGGCGACGGGCACGAGCGGGCTGCTCGGCTCCTGCGCCGCCGTGGGGGCGGCGGCGGTGACCGGCGGGGCCGCGACGGCCGGGCGCGAGGAGGCGGTCGGGGTGGGGTGGGCCGGGGTGGCCGACGCCGTCGGCTCGGGCTCGTCGGGGTCGACCAGCCGGCCCGGGGCGTCGACCGAGGCCGGGGTGGCGAAGCCCCAGTCGAGGAGCCGGGTCGCCTGCTCCTGCTCGTGCACCGGGCGGCGCTCGGCCTGCATCAGGCTGACCACCAGCCGGCGGCCGTCGCGCTCGGCCGCGGCGACGAAGGTGTGCCGCGCGGCGTCGGTGAAGCCGGTCTTGCCGCCCAGCGCTCCCGGATAGCCCGACAGGAGTGCGTTCTGCGACTGGATCTGGAAGCCGTCGAAGCCGGGCGCCGGGGGCATCTGTGCGACCCGGGTCTGCAGCACGTCGAGGGTGTAGGGGTCGGCCACCAGCTCCCGCATGAACAGGGCCAGGTCGTAGGGGGAGGAGGACTGGCCGGCCACGTCCAGGCCGGACGGCGTGCCGACGACGGTGTCCGAGGCCCCCAGCCGGGCCGCGGTGGCGTTCATCGCCGCGACCGTGGCCTCGACCCCGCCGGCGGTGCGGGCCAGCGCGTTGGCCACGTCGTTGCCCGACTGCATGACCAGCGCCCGGAAGAGCAGGTCGACGGGGTACTGCCCGTCGTGCACCAGCCCGACCCGGCTGCCCTCGATCGCCTCGTCCTCGACGGTGGCGACCACGACCTGGCCCGGGTCCAGCTGCGGCGCCAGGGTGAGCAGGGTCAGCGTCTTGATCGTGCTCGCCGGGTAGTAGCGGCCGTGCGGGTCGCGGGCGCCGAGCACCTGACCGGTGCCGGCGTCGGCCACCAGCCAGCCGCGCGCGTCGATCCCCTCGGGCAGCGGTGGGGCGCCCTCGGCGGTGACCACCCCGCGGGTGTCCAGCCCCGCCCCGCCGACGGTGCTGCCGTCGACGGCGCTGCCCTGCGGCGGGCCGGCCTCGTACGGCGCGGTCGGCGTGGGAGCCCCGGGGTCGACGGTGGGCCGGGTGGTCTCGGCGGAGGCGGTCACCCCGGGTGGGGCGAGCACCGCGATGGCGACCAGGGCGACGGTGACCAGGGCACGGACGACGGCGGACCGGACGACGGGGCCGGCGCACGGCCGGGCCGGGGACGTCGGGTGGCGCATGACGGGCACGCTAACCCGGCCGGGTCGCGGGCCGGGCTGTGGGCGCCGTCTCACCACGGCTGCGGGGTGTGTGCCCGGTGTTGCCCGTAGGCAACGATCCCATCTCTATCCGTCTCCTGGTGGCCGCACCCGCGTCACCCGCAGTTAGCGTGCCGGGGGCGTCGTCGAGCGGTCCGGTCACCCCGGCTGGGCGGGCGGCGGAGCACTGAACACCTGGCACCGGGGCCCACCGATCCGATCGGCCGGGCCCATGAGAGAGGAGACCGTCTTGCGCCGAGTGCGTGGGATGAAGGCCGCGGCACTGCTGCTGGCCGGCAGCATGGCCCTGGCGGCCTGCGCCAGCGACGAGACCGACAGCGGCTCGGGCGGCAGCGGCGGCAGCGGCAACGACGACCTCATGATCGGCCTGGCGTACGACACCGGCGGCCGGGGCGACAAGTCGTTCAACGACTCCGCCTACGCCGGGGTCGAGGCCGCCGTCGAGGAGCTCGGCCTGTCGATGGAGGAGAACGTCCAGACGCTATCGCCGAACGACGACGCCTCCAACCGCGGTGAGCTGCTCACCCAGCTGGCCGAGCAGGGCTACGACCCGGTGATCGCCGTCGGCTTCAACTACGACGAGATCATCGGTGAGGTCGCCGCGGAGTTCCCGGAGACCACCTTCGCCCAGGTCGACGGCTCCAACGAAGACGGCGCCAAGGGCGACAACGTCACCGGCCTGCTGTTCGCCGAGGAGCAGGGCTCGTTCCTGGCCGGCGTGGCCGCGGCGTCGAAGACCGAGACCGACAACATCGGCTTCGTCGGCGGTGTGCAGAGCCCGCTGATCGAGAAGTTCCAGGCCGGCTACGAGGCCGGTGCCCGCGCGGTGAACCCGGACATCACCATCCAGAGCCAGTACCTGTCGCCGGCCGGTGACTTCAGCGGCTTCGGCGCCCCGGACCGCGGCTACAGCGTGGCCCAGGGCTTCTACCAGAACGGTGCAGACATCGTCTTCCACGCCGCTGGTGGCTCCGGTGAGGGCGTCTTCCAGGCCGCGGTCGAGACCGGCAACCGGGCCATCGGCGTCGACTCCGACCAGTGGCAGCTCGGCTCCCCCGAGCAGCAGGCCGTGATCATGACCTCGATGCTCAAGCGGGTCGACAACGCGGTGCAGGAGTTCATCCTGTCCTTCGCCGAGGGTGAGGTCGAGGGCGGCACCGACGTCGTCTACGACCTGGAGTCCGACGGCATCGGCCTGGCCACCTCCGGCGGCTACATCGACGACATCGCCGACGTGATCGAGGACTACCGCCAGCAGATCGTCGACGGCGAGATCACGGTCCCCACCACTCCGTGACGCGCTCGTCCTGAGCACACGGACGGCGGCGGGCTCGGGGGCGGCACACGCCCCCGGGACCCGCCGTTTTCCGTGTGTACCGTCTGCGCGTCGGACGACAGCGCCGCAAGACCACGCCCGAGAACCACCGCCAGCCGCAAGACCTGCGGCCGGAGGCCCACCCCGCGCCACCACGCCGGTCCCCCGAGGAGAGCCCGTTGACCGAGTCGGCACCGCTCGCGGTCGAGCTCCGCGGCATCACCAAGCGCTTCCCGGGCGTGGTGGCCAACTCCGACATCCAACTGCGCGTCCGCCGCGGTGAGGTGCACGCGATCGTGGGGGAGAACGGCGCCGGCAAGTCGACGCTGATGAAGACCCTCTACGGCATGCACCGCCCCGACGAGGGCGAGATCCTCGTCGACGGCCGCCCGGTCACCTTCCGCAGCCCGGCCGACGCGATCGGCGCCGGGATCGGCATGGTGCACCAGCACTTCATGCTGGCCGACAACTTCACCGTGCTGGAGAACGTCGTGCTGGGCAGCGAGCCCACCAGGGGCGGCCGGCTGGACCGCGCGGAGGCACGGCGCCGGATCCGGGAGATCTCCGACGCCTACGCCCTCGGCCTCGACCCGGACACGCTGGTCGAGGAGCTCGGGGTCGGCGACCGGCAGCGGGTGGAGATCGCCAAGGTGCTCTACCGCGGCGCCCGCACGCTGATCCTCGACGAGCCCACCGCGGTGCTGGTGCCGCAGGAGGTCGACGAGCTGTTCGGCAACCTCGCCGAGCTCAAGCGCGAGGGCCTCACCGTCATCTTCATCTCGCACAAGCTCGACGAGGTCCGGAAGGTCGCCGACGCGATCACCGTGATCCGCCGGGGCACGACCGTCGGTGAGGCCGACCCGCGGACGACGACGGCCCGCCAGCTCGCCGAGCTGATGGTCGGCGCCGAGCTGCCCACCGCGCAGAAGCGTGACTCGACCGTCCGGGACACCCCGGTGCTGCAGCTGCGCGGGGTCACCGTCGCCGCGCCCGGTGGCCGCCCGGCGGTGGACGACGTCTCGCTCACCGTCCGCGAGGGCGAGGTCGTGGGCATCGCCGGCGTCGAGGGCAACGGCCAGGCCGAGCTCGTCGACGCGGTCATGGGGCTGCGGCCGCTCAGCTCCGGCACCGTCCTGCTCGGCAGCGACGAGATCACCGCCTGGTCGACCCGGCAGCGACGGGAGCAGGGGCTGGGCTTCATCCCCGAGGACCGGCACCGGCAGGGGATGTTGCTGGAGGCCCCGCTCTGGGAGAACCGGATCCTCGGCCACCAGACCCGGCCGCCGGCGGTGAAGGGCCCCTTCATCGACCGCAAGGGCGCCCGCGAGGACACCGCGCGGATCATGCGCGAGTACGACGTCCGGGCACCCGGCCCGGACACCGCCGCCATGGCGCTGTCCGGCGGCAACCAGCAGAAGCTGATCGTCGGGCGGGAGATGAGCGCCCGGCCACGGCTGCTCATCGCCGCCCACCCGACCCGCGGCGTGGACGTCGGCGCCCAGTCGGTCATCTGGGAACTGCTCAAGGACGCCCGCGCGGAGGGGATGGGGATCGTGCTGGTCTCGGCGGACCTCGACGAGCTCATCGGCCTGTCGGACACGCTGCACGTCATGCTCCGCGGGCGCCTGGTGGCCACGCTGGACCCGGCCCGGCTCAGCCCGGACGAGCTGGGGAGCCACATGACCGGTGCCGGTGACCCCGCGGTGGGTGCCGCGTGAGCAGGGTCCGCCGCCTGGGCACCGCGCTGCTCGCGCCGGTGCTGGCCATCGTCGTCGCGCTGGTCATCTCCGCGCTGGTCATCGTGCTGATCGGGGAGAACCCGCTCAGCGCCCTCGAGGTCATGCTCGACTTCGGCGACAGCCCGTCGCAGCAGACCCAGGCGATGGTCGTCATCCTCAACCGGGCCGTGCCGCTGTTCCTGGCCGGCCTCGCCGTCTCCGTCGCCTTCCGGATGGGGCTGTTCAACATCGGGGTGGAGGGCCAGTACCGGCTCGCCACCATCCTGGCCGCCGCGGCCGGCGCGGCCGTCGCGCTGCCGGCCCCGCTGCACGTGCTGCTGATCATCGTCGTCGCGATGCTGGTCGGCGCCTTCTGGGCAGGCATCGTCGCCGTCCTGAAGGTCACCCGGGGCGTCAGCGAGGTGATCAGCTCGATCATGCTGAACTTCATCGCGCTCGGGCTGGCGTCCTACCTGCTCACCGGGCCGCTGCGCGGCAGCGAGCCGGGCGCGTCGATCATCACCACCGCGGACATCCCGGAGTCGGGCTGGTTCCCGTCGCTGAACGGGGTGTTCGGGGTGCTGGGGCTGGCCGAGCCGCGCTCGGAGCTGTACGGCTTCCTGCTGGTGGCGGCGGTCGCCGGGATCGTCATCGCGGTGCTGATCAAGCGCACCCGGTTCGGCTTCGACCTGCGCGCCACCGGCATCTCGCCGTCGGCCGCCACCGCCAGCGGCGTCGACGCCCGCGGCATGGTGCTGAAGACGATGCTCATCTCCGGCGCGGTCGCCGGCCTCATCGGCCTGCCCGACCTGCTGGGCAGCTCCCACCACTACGGCACCGAGTTCACCACCGGCCTGGGCTTCCTGGGCATCGCCGTCGCGCTGCTGGGGCGCAACAACCCGCTGGGCATCGCCTTCGGTGCGCTGCTCTTCGGCTTCCTGGACCGGGCCGCGATCCCGCTTCAGTTCGAGGGCATCCCGGCCTCGGTGGTGACGATCATCCAGGGCACGATCGTGCTGGCCGTCGTCGTCGCGAACGAGATCGCCCGCCGCGTCACCCGGCGCCAGGCCGAGCGCGGCGGGGACCAGGCAGCCCCGCCGGCCAGCGGTGACGGCAGCACCGACGGCGGTCAGGGCCCCGGGGGCCCGCCGCCGGCCCCCGGCTCCACGATCGGCACCGGCACCGGTCCCGGCGTGCGCAGCGGGGCAGGCACGGACACCGCCCAGGGAGGAGCGCGATGAGCACCGCGGCCACCACGACGTCCGCCCCGAGCCGGGGGCCGGTCACCGAGCTGCTGCTCGGCGGCGGGCGGGCGCGGCGGATCACCTGGTTGCTGGTCGGGCTGCTCGTGCTCGTCTCGGCGGTCCGCGTGATCTCCGGCGAGCAGGCGCTGACGTCGTCCTCGACGTTCTCCGCCGCGCTGCTGCTGGCCGTCCCCCTGGGCCTGGTGGCCCTCGGCGGCCTGTTCGCCGAGCGGGCCGGCGTGGTGAACATCGGTCTCGAGGGGATGATGATCCTCGGCACCTGGGGGGCCGGCTGGGCCGGCTACCAGTGGGGCTGGGCCGGAGCGCTGATCGGCGGCGCGGTCTGCGGCGCCGCCGGTGGCCTGCTGCACGCCATCGCGACGGTCACCTTCGGGGTCGACCACGTGGTCTCCGGTGTGGCGATCAACATCCTCGCCGCCGGCGTCGTCCGGTTCCTCTCCGAGCTGCTCTACAGCGACAACCCGGCCGGGGGCGGGGTGACCCAGTCGCCGGCGCTGTCCAGCCGGCCACCGTCGTTCTCGTTGCCGGTGCTCTCCTCGGGGCCGGACCTGCTCGGTGACCTGGAGCGCCAGCACTGGTTCCTCGTCTCCGACGTCGCGGGCATCCTGCGCGGGTTCACCAGCGGAGTCGGCGTGCTCACCGTGCTCGCGGTGCTGCTGGTGCCGGCCACCTACCTGCTGCTGTGGCGCACCGCCTTCGGGCTGCGGCTGCGCTCCTGCGGGGAGAACCCGGCGGCCGCGGACTCCCTGGGCGTGCCGGTCTACCGGCTCAAGTACGTCGCCGTGGTCATCTCCGGGGCGCTCGCCGGGCTCGGCGGGGTCTTCCTGGTGTTCGTCGCCAACATCTACCGCGAGGGGCAGACCGGCGGCCGCGGCTTCATCGGCCTGGCCGCGCTGATCTTCGGCAACTGGCGGCCGGGTGGGCTGGCCGCGGGTGCGGGGCTGTTCGGGTTCTCCGACGCGCTCCAGCTGCGCAGCCCCACCGCCGTCGTCGCCCTGCTGCTGCTCATCGCCGTCCTGCTGGTCGGCGTGGCGGTCTGGCAGGCCACCCGGCGCCGGTACGTGCAGGCGGTGATCGCGGCGGCGTTCGGGGCCGCGGCGCTGGCCGGCTTCCTGACCATCGACGAGCTGCCCGAGGGCATCGTCTCCTTCACCCCGCACCTGACCACGCTGCTGGTGCTGTCGCTGGCCTCGCAACGGCTGCGCATGCCCAAGGCCGACGGGCTCGTGTACCGACGAGGAGAGCACTGATGGACGTGGACTGGGACGCGCTGCGCACCGCGGCGCGCGAGGCGATGAGCCACGCCTACGCGCCCTACTCGCGGTTCCCCGTGGGCGTGGCCGGGCTGGTCGACGACGGCCGGGTGGTCACCGGCTGCAACGTGGAGAACGCCTCGTACGGCCTGGGGCTGTGCGCCGAGTGCGGCATGGTCAGCGACCTGGCCCGCACCGGCGGCGGCCGGCTGGTCGCCGTCGCCTGCGTGGGCGGTGACGGGCAGCCGCTGATGCCCTGCGGGCGCTGCCGGCAGCTGCTGTGGGAGCACGGCGGGCGCGACATGCTCCTCGAGACCGTGTCGCTGGGCATCGTGCCGATGAGCGACGTGCTGCCCGACGCGTTCGGGCCCGACGACCTCACGACTGCCGCCACGCGGTCCGCCGGCGGCGCAGCTGCGGCCGAGCGGGGGCAGCAGGCATGAGCGCGCCGTTCGACGCCGTCGACGTCATCCGGGCCAAGCGCGACGGGCAGACCCTCACGCCCGAGCAGATCCGCTGGGTCGTCGGCGCCTACACCGCCGGCGACGTGGCACACGAGCAGATGAGCGCCCTGCTGATGGCCGTCTTCTTCCAGGGCATGGCGGCCGAGGAGCTCTCCGTCTGGACGCAGGCGATGATCGACTCCGGCGTCCGCAAGGACCTCTCCGGCCTGGGTCGGCCCACCGCCGACAAGCACTCCACCGGCGGGGTCGGCGACAAGATCACCTTGCCGCTGGCGCCGCTGGTCGCCGCCTGCGGGGTGGCGGTGCCGCAGCTGTCCGGCCGCGGGCTGGGCCACACCGGCGGCACGCTGGACAAGCTGGAGTCGGTGCCCGGCTGGCGGGCCTCGCTCACCGCCGCCGAGTACGTGCAGCAGCTGCGCGACGTCGGTGCGGTGATCTGCGCCGCCGGTGCCGACCTCGCTCCGGCGGACAAGGTGCTCTACGCGCTGCGCGACGTGACCGGCACGGTGGAGTCGATCCCGCTGATCGCCAGCTCGATCATGAGCAAGAAGATCGCCGAGGGCGCCGACGCGCTGGTGCTCGACGTGAAGACCGGGTCGGGGGCCTTCATGCGCGACCCCGACGACGCGCGCACGCTGGCGCGCACCATGGTCGGTCTCGGCGAGGCAGCCGGGGTGCGCACCGTCGCCCTGGTCACCGCGATGGACCGTCCGCTGGGCCGTTCGGCCGGCAACGCCGTCGAGGTCGCCGAGTCGGTGGAGGTGCTCGCCGGGGGTGGGCCGGCCGACGTCGTCGAGCTCACCCTGGCGCTGGCCCGGGAGATGCTGGCCGGGGTCGGCCGGGACGACGTCGACCCCGCCGACGCGCTCGCCGACGGTCGGGCGATGGACGCCTGGCGCCGGATGATCGCCGCCCAGGGCGGCGACCCGGACGCCTCGCTGCCGCAGCCCGCCGAGCGGCACGTGGTCACCGCGCCGGCGACCGGCACCCTCACCCGGCTGGACGCCTACGCCCTCGGGGTCGCCGCCTGGCGGCTGGGCGCCGGGCGCGCGCGCAAGGAGGACCCGGTCTCCGCCGCCGCCGGCGTCGTCTGGCACGCGGGGGTGGGGGAGCAGGTGACCGCCGGGCAGCCGCTGCTGGAGCTGCAGACCGACGACGCCGCCCGCATCCCGCGTGCGCTGGAGGCGCTGGAGGGCGCCGTCGGCGTCGACACCGCCGACCGGCCGCTCCCGCTGCTCATCGACCGGATCACCGGCTGACGCGCCGCGGGGAGGGTGGCGTCGGGATCACAGGTCGATGGAGGACACTGACGCCTCGTGCAGCAGAAGGACCTCCCCACGATCCGCGCGCTCGGGGTGCCGCCCGCGGGGGTGCCGCTCGATCCTGACGCCGCCATCTCGGTGCGCGGCCTGGTCAAGCGCTACGGCGAGCGAGCGGCCGTCGACGGCCTGGACCTGGACATCCGGCGCGGTGAGATCTTCGCGCTCCTGGGCCCCAACGGCGCCGGCAAGACCACCACGGTCGAGGTGCTGGAGGGCTACCGCAGCCGCGACGGCGGCGAGGTCCGGGTGCTCGGCGTCGACCCGGCCGCCGGCGGGCGGGCGTGGAAGGGCGAGCTGGGCATCGTGCTGCAGTCCGGCGGCGGCGACAGCCAGCTGACCTGCCGGGAGCTGCTGCGGGCCCAGGCCTCTTACCACGCCGACCCGCGTGACCCCGACGAGGTGCTCGAGCTGGTCGGGCTCACCGAGAAGGCGGGCTCCCGCGGCCGCACCCTCTCCGGCGGCCAGCGCCGCCGGCTCGACGTCGCGCTCGGCATCGTCGGCCGCCCCCGGCTGCTGTTCCTGGACGAGCCGACCACCGGCTTCGACCCCGAGGCCCGCCGCCAGTTCTGGTCGCTGATCCGCTCGCTGCGCGACCTCGGCACCACGATGCTGCTCACCACGCACTACCTGGACGAGGCCGAGGAGCTGGCCGACCGGGTCGGGGTGATCGCCCACGGCCGGCTGGTCGAGGTCGCCGTCCCGGCCGAGCTCGGCGGGCGGGGCACCGCGCCGGCCGTCGTCAGCTGGACCGAGGACGGCGCGCGCCGGGTGGCCGAGACCACCACGCCGACGGCGTTCGTCGCAGAGCTGGCCGGCCGGTTCCCCGGCGAGGTGCCCGACCTGGCCGTCGCCCGGCCCACGCTCGAGGACGTCTACCTGCGCATGATCGGAGAGCCCGTCACATGACCGCCACGACGGAGCGGTCGCTGCCCTCGGTGGGCGCGGTCTGCCGGACCCGGGCCGGGGTGGAGCTCAAGGAGTTCTTCCGGCAGCGCGAGTCCGTCGTCTTCACGCTGATGTTCCCGGTGATCCTGCTGCTGGTCTTCGGCGCGGTGCTCGACTACGACCTCGGGGCCGGGGTCAGCTTCACCCAGTACTTCATGGCCGGGGTGATCGCCGCGGGCATCCTCGGCGCCAGCCTGCAGAACATGGCGATCAGCATCGCCACCGAGCGCTCCGACGGCACGCTCAAGGGCCTGGCCGGCACGCCGATGCCCAAGAGCGCCTACTTCGTCGGCAAGGTCGTGCAGGTCCTCGTCGTCACCGTGGCGATCGTGGTGATCCTGCTGGTCATCGGGGTGGCGTTCTACGACGTCGCGTTCCCCGCGGGTGCGGACTGGCTGACCTTCCTCTGGGTCGCCGGGCTCGGCTCGGCAGCGTGCACGCTGCTGGGCATCGCGGTCTCCAGCCTGGCCCGCAACGGCCGCTCGGCGTCGGCCACGGTCACCCCGATCGCGCTGGTGCTGCAGTTCATCTCCGGGGTGTTCTTCCAGTTCAGCGAGGTGCCCACCTGGCTGCAGACGGTCGCCGCGGTCTTCCCGCTGAAGTGGATGGCGCAGGGGCTGCGGTCGGTGTTCCTCCCCGACGCGCTCGCCGCGCAGGAGCCGGCCGGCAGCTGGGAGCTGGGCCGGGTCGCGCTGGTGCTCGGGATCTGGTGCGTCGTCGGCCTGGTGCTGTGCGTGCGCACCTTCCGCTGGCAGGACCGCGAGAGCCGGTGAGGGCCCTGGTCCTGCGAGTGCCGGACGGTCGTGTCGGAGAATGGCCGGGTGCCCGCTGAGCTGAACGCCGAGAACCTCGTCCGTGCGCCCAAGGTGCTGCTGCACGACCACCTGGACGGCGGGCTGCGGCCGCAGACGGTGCTGGAGCTGGCCGACGAGGTCGGGTACCGCGACCTGCCGGCCGACGAGCCCGCGACGCTGGGCCGCTGGTTCCGCGAGGCGGCCGACTCGGGGTCGCTGCCGCGCTACCTGGAGACGTTCGCGCACACCGTCGCGGTGCTGCAGCGGCCCGCGGCCGTGCACCGGGTCGCCCGGGAGGCCGCGCTCGACCTGGCCGCCGACGGCGTCGTCTACGCCGAGGTGCGGATGGCGCCGGAGCTGCTCACCGCGGGCGGCATGGCGCTGCCGGCGGTGGTGGAGGCGATGCTCGACGGCTACGCGCAGGGCAGCCGGGAGGCCGCGGCCGCCGGGACGCCGATCGTCGTCGGCACCCTGCTGTGCGCGATGCGCCAGGCCGACCGGTGGGTGGAGGTCGCCGAGCAGGTGGTCCGGTTCGCCGACGCCGGGGTGGTCGGCTTCGACCTCGCCGGCCCCGAGGACGGCTTCCCGCCGGACCGCATCCCGGAGGCGATCGCCGTGCTGGACCGGGCCGGGGCGCACCGCACCGTGCACGCCGGGGAGGCCGCCGGGATCCCCTCGATCGTCGCCGCACTGGACGGCGCGGGTGCCGAGCGGCTGGGCCACGGGGTGCGCATCGCCGACGAGGTGCCCGTCGACGGCGCGCTCGGTCCGGTGGCGCAGCGGGTCCGCGATGCGCAGGTGCCGCTGGAGGTCGCCCCGTCGTCCAACGTGCAGACCGGCGCCTACCCGTCGCTGGCCGACCACCCGGTCGACCGGCTGCACCGGGCTGGCTTCGCCGTGACGCTCAACACCGACAACCGCCTGATGAGCGGGGTCTCGGCGAGCAGCGAGCTGGCCGCCGTCGCCGCCGCCTTCGGCTGGAGCTGGGACGACGTGCAGACGGTGACCGAGCGGGCGCTGCGCGCCGGCTTCGGCGACGACGCCGTGCGTGCCCGGATCACCACCGAGGTGGTCCGCCCCGCCTACGACGCCCTCCGCGCGGGCGGCTGAGGCACCCGGGGGAGCGGGGTCACCCGGTCTCGGGAATCAATCCGGCCGCCGCGCTGCTAACCTGACCGTGCCGGTGAGTGTGCCGGTCATCCTCCCGGGCGGTCCTGTCCGGGCACAGCGCATCCGTGCAGATCACGCGTCATCGCAGACGGCGGCGATCACCAGTGTGGGCGTCGGTTCCCGGCGCCGAGCATCACCACGGGACGCGCACCGATCTGTATCGGAGTTCCCGCTTGTCCTCGTTCGACTCTGTCGACACCCGCACCACCCCCGAGAACACCCCCAACGACGACACGGCCGCGGTCGTGACCCCCGTCGAGGCCCCCGAGCCCACCGGCCCGACCTTCGCCCAGCTGGGCCTGCCCCAGCCGCTGGTCACCGCGCTGGAGCGCAAGGGCATCCGCCACCCGTTCGCCATCCAGACCTCCGCCCTCCCCGACGCGCTCGCCGGGCGCGACGTGCTGGGCAAGGCCGCCACCGGCTCGGGCAAGACGCTGGCCTTCGGGCTGCCGTTGCTCGCCCGCCTGGGCGACGACGCCCAGCACGGTCGTCGGGCACCGCGTGGCCTGATCCTGGTGCCGACCCGTGAGCTGGCCCAGCAGGTGCACGACAACCTGGCCCCGCTCGGCCAGTCGATCGGCGTCCAGCTGGCCGCCGTGTACGGCGGTGCCTCGATGTACCGCCAGATCCAGCAGCTGCGCCGCGGCGTCGACGTGCTCATCGCCACCCCCGGCCGGCTGCAGGACCTGATCAACCAGGGTGAGACCACCCTGTCCGAGGTCGTCGTCTCGATCATCGACGAGGCGGACTTCATGTCCGACCTCGGCTTCCTGCCGGTGGTCAAGGAGCTGCTCGACCAGACCCGCCCCGACGCCCAGCGGCTGCTGTTCTCGGCCACCCTGGACGGCGAGGTCGACACCCTGGTCCGCCGCTACCTCAAGGACCCGGCGCGTCACGAGGTCGTCAAGGCCGCGGACTCCGGTCCCCAGGCCGAGCACCTGGCCTACAGCGTGTCCTTCCCGGACAAGCTGAAGGTCACCGAGGCGATGGCCGCCCGTCCGGGCCGGATCATCATCTTCGTGCGCACCCAGCACGGTGCCGACCGGCTGGCCGGCAACCTGCAGGCCGTCGGCATCTCCGCCGAGGCGATCCACGGCGGCCTGCCGCAGTCGGCGCGGCGCCGGGCCCTGGAGGCGTTCACCGACGCCCGCAGCCCGGTGCTGGTGGCCACCGACGTCGCCGCGCGTGGCATCCACGTCGACGACGTGTCGCTGGTGCTGCACTACGACCCGCCGGCCGACCACAAGACCTACCTGCACCGTTCCGGCCGCACCGCGCGCGCCGGTGCCGCGGGTGTCGTGGTCTCGCTGCTGCTGCCCGACCAGGTGGGGCAGTCCAAGCGTCGGTTCCGCCAGGCCAAGGTCGAGCCGCAGGTCACCCGGATCCGTCCGGGCGACGCCGCGATCTCCGACCTGGTCGCCGGTGGCACCTTCGTCGAGCCGGTGCAGCGCCCGGTGCGCGAGTCGCGCCGCCCGGCCGGGGCCGGTGGCCCCGGTGGGCGCCGGCCGCGCCGGGACGGCGACCGCCCCGGGGGCCGCAGCGGCCCCCGCCGGTCCTACGGCGACCGCGATCGTTCGTACGGCGAGCGCCCTCAGGGCGAGCGCTCCTACGGCGACCGGGATCGTCCGGCCGGTGACCGGCCCGCGGGCGACCGCGATCGTTCGTACGGGAGCCGCCCGCAGGGCGAGCGCTCCTACGGCGACCGGGATCGCTCCTTCGGCGGGGACTCCCGTGACCGGCGTCCCGGTGGGTACCGCGGCGCCGGGGAGGGCAACCGCTCCGGCGGCCGCCCGCCCCGTCCGGCGCGCTCCTACTGACGAAGGACCTCGCTGCCTCCGGGCAGCGGGGCCCTGAACGGCAACGGCCGGCTCCCGCGAACGCGGGGGCCGGCCGTTGCCGTTCCGGGTCCTAGTCGCGGAAGTGCAGGGCCCGGCTGACCTCGGTGACGACCTCGTCCCAGGAGCTCGCCAGCACGGCGGCGTCCTGGGCCGGCAGCGGCGCCGCCGGGTCGGTCTCGCTGCGGGCGACGGCGCGACCCAGCGGGGTGTCGCTGGTGAGCAGCTCCTCGACCCGGGTCAGCCCGGCGTACTCGGCGACGTCCCGCACGCCCTCGACCGGCTGCTCCAGCGCCTCGTGCTGCGCCAGCCCGCCGGCGCCGCCGGCGACCTCGCGCAGCACCTCGGCGAGGGCGGTGAGGTCGTAACGGTCCTGGTCGGCCGGCAGCGGCAGGACGTCGGTGTCGGCCACCTCCGGCCAGGAGGCGATGCCGCTGAGGTCGTGGCGCTCGTCCGAGGCGCAGAAGCGGGCCAGTTCGGCCGGGGAGGGGAACAGGAAGACCTGCCCGTCGCGGCCGAGGAACCGGGCGCGGTCCTCGACGTAGCAGCGCAGGGTCAGGCCGGCGCCCTCGGGGACGACGAGCTCGACGGGGAGGATGCCGACCGCCTCCCAGAACTCCTGGGCCGCCGCGACCGCGGCCGGGCTGGCGGTCAGCCGGCTGCCGCTGCGGATGTCCCGGGTGCCGGTGGTGGGCACGCCCGGGGCCGCGGCGGTGGAGCCGGCCGGCTGGCGCTGCGCGCTGGCCCCCGCCACGGTCGGGCGAGCGGCGTCGTCCACGTCGAGCAGGTCGACGTCGACGTCATCGTCGTCCTCGTCCTCGGGCTCCGCCGCGCGCGCCTCGGCCTCCTCGGCGGCCGACGGGTAGTCGTCGGGGGAGACGCTGCCGGCGCCGGTCCAGTCCAGGTGGTCGTCGAGCTCCTCGAGCACGTCCTCCCAGAGCTCGTCGATCGCGGTGCCCAGCCGCTGCCAGGACTCCTCGCCGGTGCGGCCGAGGAACGCCTGCACGCCGAGGGGCAGCGCGGCCACCTCGGGGCGGGAGACCAGCTCGGCGACCGACTCGAACTCGGTCTCGTCGTCGTCGAGCAGGTCGTCCTCGTCATCGGTGGTGTCGCAGCACTCGGCGATGCGCCCGACGACGTCGACGACGGCGGCCAGCTCGTCGACGGCCCAGCGGTCCGGGTTCTCCGCGACCACGTCGTAGACGCCGTCGAGGTCGAACCGGTGGTCCTCGTCGGGGGTGAGGTCGCCGGCGTCGAGCCCGGCCACGACCGGCCAGACCGGGTGGTCGGCGAGGTCGTGGTCGGTGCTGGCGCGGCAGAAGGCAGCCAGCGCCGCCGGGGAGGGGAACAGGTGGACGACGGCCTTGGTGACGCCGTCCTCGGGGTCGTCGTCGTTCAGGTCGGCGGGCACGTCGACCGTGCTGCCGAGGAACGCCTGCCACTCCTCGCCGTCCTCCTCCCAGGGAGGAGCCCAGAGCGTGTAGCCCGTGCGGTCGTCGAGGGTGAGGGCGATGGGGACGATGCTGGGCCTGGGCACCCGCCCATCCTGCCCGGTCCGGCCGTTCATGGGGCAGTGGGTCGGGGGACGGCGTCCATGTCGGTGAGCCAGCGGCCCGAATTCCCCCGCTGCGAGAGCCGCTCCGAGCTCCTCGTCCGGCTGGGGACCAGCGGGCCACCGTGTGTCTCCGAGCACGAGGCGACCTTCCTGGACGGTTCACGTCCGGTTCGTCCACGGCTCTTGGCGCCCGCATAGCTTCGGTGACGTCCGGTTCGCTGGAACGACCGACAGGGGAACGTCCGTGAAGAAGCTTGTACCGCTGGGCCTCGGCCTGGTGCTCGTGAGCCCGATCGTCCTGCAGACCGCCGCGAGCGCGGAGTGCGCGGGAACCTGCGGAACGACCGAGACCGCCACCGGCGTCGTCTTCGAGGATCTCGACGAGGACAACGAGCACGATGAGGGGGAACCCGGGGTCCCGGGCGTGTCGGTCTCCAACGGCCGAGAGGTGGTCCTGACGGACGAAGAGGGCCGCTACCGCCTGGGCGTGACCGACGAGACCATCGTGTTCATCACCAAACCAGCGGACTACATGGTTCCGGTCGACGACGTCCAGCTGCCGCAGTTCTACTACGTCCACTACCCGAACGGGACGCCCGTGGATCTGGAGTACGGCGGTATCGAGCCGACCGGGCCGCTGCCGGAGTCGGTCGACTTCCCACTGCGTGCGCAGGCCGAGCCCGACCAGTTCGAGGTGGTGGTGTTCGCCGACCCGCAGACCCGCAACGTCGGGGAGCTCGAGGCCTTCCGCAAGGACGTCGTGGCGGAGCTGACCGGATCTGACGCGGCGTTCGGGCTGACCGTCGGGGACCTCGTCAACGACCCGCTGGACCTCTTCGAGCCGCACAACGAGGTCGTCTCGGAGATCGGCCTCCCGTGGTGGAACCTGCCTGGGAACCACGACATGAACTACGACGCCCCCGACGACACCTACGCCACCCAGACGTACAAGAGCATCTACGGCCCGACCGACTACTCACTCGACTACGGCCAGGTCCACTTCGTCAACATGGACAACGTCGACTACCTCGGCCAGACGGCCGAGGGGGAGAACGGCGAGTACCGCGGATACCTGAACGACGCGCAGCTGGAGTGGTTGAAGAACGACTTGGCCCACGTCCCCGCCGACAAGCTCGTCCTGATCGCCACCCACATCCCGCTGCGGATCGACGCCATCGGCGAAGAGAACATCAACACGGTGAACCTGGACGAGCTCTTCGAGGTGCTGGAGGGGCGGGAGCACCTGTACGCGATCTCGGGCCACGACACCAGCAACAGCTGGCAGAAGTACATCGGCGACGAGGGCGGCTGGACCGGTGAGGACCCGTTCCTCAGTCACACGCTCGCCGAGGTGCGCGGCGGGGGCTGGACGAAGGGCCCCGTGGACGAGCGGGGCGTCCAGGCTGCCGACATGGCCGACGGCAACCCGAACGGCTACTACACCATCAGCTTCGACGGCAACCAGTACACCCCGCGTTTCAAGCCGGCGAGCCTGCCGGAGGACTTCCAGATGCGGCTCACCTTCCAGGGAGGAGGTCACGACCAGGAGGTACTCCTCCCCTCGGGGCCGAGCGGATCGGGTGGGTTCTCGACCGCACCGCAGTTCCATCCCCGGGACTGGGCGAAGGGCGAGGCGCCGCAGGTCACGGTGAACGTCTTCGACGGAGGCGAGCGGCACCAGGTGGAAGCCCGGGTCGACCACGGGGAGTTCTCCCCGATGGCCTACAACCCGCCGTTCAAGGGGCTGACCGACGGTGACCCGAACGGCAACCTGGACCCCTACGTCTCGGCACTGTTCGAACGGCTGGAGGGCACCACCGAGGAGCCGGCCGAGCCGCAGCCCTCCTCCCACCTGTGGATGGCAGACCTGCCCAGCGGGCTGGAGCCGGGCTGGCACGTCCTGACCGTCCGCAGCACCGATCCGTACGGGCAGGTGTCGGAGACCTTCCAGTTGTTCGAGGTCGTCACCGGCCGGCCGGGCTCCCCGCAAGGCTGAGCCGACTGGACGCCCGCTTCCCCTGCACCGCCGGCCGGCCCGCGGCCCCGGTGCGGGGGAAGCGGCTGCCCCGGAACGAGGCCTCACACGCCCATCGGATGCCAGACGCTCTTCGTCTCCAGGAAGGGCGTCATCCGGCTGAGACCGGGGTCCGCGGTCCAGTCCGGCTCCTCCGCGGGAGCCCGCAGCACGCGCTTGATCGTGCCGGCGGCCGAGCGTTCCAGCTCCATCGCCAGCGGGCCGTGCGCACCGGCCAGGTCGATCGCGTCGACGTCGGCGTGCTCGGCCAGCCAGGGGCCGATCTCCGCGGCGTCACCGGTGAGCAGGTTGACCACACCACCGGGGACGTCGGAGGTGGCGAGCACCTCGCCCAGGGTGATGGCCGGCAGCGGGCGCTCCTTCGCGCTGACCACCACAGCGGTGTTGCCCCCGGCCAGCACCGGCGCGAGCACGCTGACCAGTCCGAGCAACGAGCTGCGCTGCGGAGCGAGGACGGCGACCACACCGGTCGGCTCGGGGGTGGAGAAGCCGAAGTACGGGCCGGCGACCGGGTTGCTGCTGCCCAGCACGGCGGCGAGCTTGTCGGTCCACCCGGCGTACCAGACCCACCGGTCGATCGCGGCGTCCACGGCGGCCCGGGCCTTGGCGCCGGACAACCCCTCGCCGGCGGCCACCTCCTCGGCGAACTGGGCCGCCCGGCCCTCCATCACCTCGGCGACCCGGTACAGCACCTGGCCCCGGTTGTAGGCGGTGGCGCCCGACCAGTTCGCGAAGGCGCCGCGGGCGGCCACGACGGCGTCCCGGGCGTCCTTGCGGGAGGCCCAGGCGGCGTTGGCCAGGAAGTGGCCCTTGGCGTCGTGCACCTCGTAGGTGCGGCCGGACTCCGAGCGGGGGAAGGCCCCGCCCAGGTAGAGCTTGTAGGTCTTGCGGACGGCGAGGCGGTCGGTCACTTGGCGTCTCCCGTCGAGAGGTAGGCGGCCAGCCCCTGCCGGCCGCCCTCGCGGCCGTAGCCGGACTGCTTGTAGCCGCCGAACGGCGAGGTCGGGTCGAACTCGTTGAAGGTGTTGGCCCACACCACGCCGGCGCGCAACTGGTCGGCGACCTTGAGGATGCGCGAGCCCTTCTCCGACCAGATGCCGGCCGACAGCCCGTAGGTTGAGTTGTTCGCCTTCGCGACCGCCTCGTCGGGGGTGCGGAAGGTCAGCACGGACAGCACCGGGCCGAACACCTCGTCCCGGGCGATCCGGTGCGCCGCCGAGACGCCGGTGAAGATGGTCGGCGGGAACCAGAACCCACGGTCGGGGAGGTCGCACGCGGGCTGCCAGCGCTGGGCGCCCTCGGCCTCGCCGATCTCCGACAGCTCGCGGATCCGGGCCAGCTGCTCGGCGGAGTTGATCGCGCCCAGGTCGGTGTTCTTGTCCAGCGGGTCGCCCACGCGCAGGGTGCCGATCCGCCGCTGCAGCGCCGCGATGACCTCGTCGTGCACCGACTCCTGCACCAGCAGGCGCGAGCCCGCGCAACAGACGTGGCCCTGGTTGAAGAAGATCCCGCGCACGATGCCCTCGACGGCCTGGTCGACCGGAGCGTCGTCGAAGACGATGTTGGCGGCCTTGCCCCCCAGCTCCAGGGTGAGCCGCTTCTCGGTGCCGGCGACCGAGCGGGCGATCTCCCGGCCGACCTCGGTAGAGCCGGTGAAGGCGACCTTGTCGACGTCGGGGTGCGCGACGACCGCGCGGCCGGTCGGGCCGGCGCCGGTCACGATGTTGACCACGCCGGGCGGCAGGTCGGCCTGCTGGCACACCTCGGCGAACAGCAGCGCGGTCAGCGGGGTGGTCTCCGCGGGCTTGAGGACGACGGTGTTGCCGGCCGCCAGTGCGGGAGCGACCTTCCACGCCAGCATGAGCAGCGGGAAGTTCCACGGGATGACCTGGCCGGCCACGCCGAGCGGCCGCGGGGCCGGCCCGAGACCCGTGTGCTCGAGCTTGTCGGCCCAGCCCGCGTGGTAGAAGAAGTGCGCCGCGGCCAGCGGGACGTCGACGTCCCGGCTCTCCCGGATCGGCTTGCCGTTGTCGAGGCTCTCCAGGACGGCGAACTCCCGCGCCCGCTCCTGCAGCAGCCGGGCGATGCGGAACAGGTACTTGCCGCGGTCGGCCGGGCGCATCGGGCCCCAGACCCGGGTGAAGGCGCGGCGGGCGGCGCGGACGGCGCGGTCGACGTCCTCGTCGGTGCCGACGGCGACCTCGCTGAGCACCTCCTCGGTGGCCGGGTTGACGGTCTTCAGCGGGGTGCCGGTGCCGGGGGTGAACTCACCGTCGACGAACAACCCGTAGCTGGGCCTGAGGTCGACGATCGACCGCGACTCGGGCGCGGGGGCGTACTCGAACATGGTCATCAGTCGACGCTCACGTGGTCGGGGCCGGAGTAGTGGCCGGTGCGGAGCTTCTGGCGCTGCAGGAGCAGGTCGTTGAGCAGGCTGGACGCACCGATGCGGAACCAGTCGGGGGACAGCCAGTCGGGCCCGGCGGTCTCGTTGACCAGCACCAGGTGCTTGACGGCGTCCTTCGTCGTCCGGATGCCGCCGGCGGGCTTGACGCCGACCTGGCGGCCGGTGGCGGCGCGGAAGTCGCGGACCGCCTCCAGCATCACCAGGCAGACCGGCAGCGTGGCGGCGGGGGAGATCTTCCCGGTGGAGGTCTTGATGAAGTCGCCGCCGGCGAGCATCGCCAGCCACGAGGCGCGGCGCACGTTGTCCAGGGTGACCAGCTCACCGGTCTCCAGGATCACCTTGAGGTGCGCAGGACCGCAGGCCTCCTTCACGGCCACGATCTCCTCGAAGACGTCGAGGTAGCGGCCGGACAGGAACGCTCCGCGGTCGATGACCATGTCGATCTCGTCGGCGCCGTTGGCGACGGCGTCTCGGACGTCGGCGAGCTTGACCTCGCGGCTGGCGCGGCCGCTGGGGAAGGCGGTGGCGACGGCGGCGACGTTGATGCCGGTGCCGGCCAGCGCCTCCGTGGCCACGCCCGCGAGGTCGCCGTAGACGCAGACCGCGGCGACGGCCGGGCAGGTGAGGTCCTCGGGGTCGGGGCGGCGGGCCTTGGCGGCGAGGCTGCGGACCTTGCCGGGGGTGTCGGCGCCCTCGAGGGTGGTCAGGTCGACCATCGAGATCGCGGTGTCGATCGCCCAGGCCTTCGCGGTGCTCTTGATCGAGCGGGTGCCGAGGACGGCGACCCGCTGCTGCGCCCCCACCTGGTCGACGCCGGGCAGCCCGTGCAGGAAGGCGCGGAAGGCGTCGTCCGAGCGGGTCACGTCGGCGAACGGGTCCGGTGGGGTGCCCGGGGCGCCGCCGGACCCGGCCAGCGCGTTCGGGTCGAGCACGTGGGTCATGCCGGGCATTCTCCACTGCCCGCTGACACTCCTCGGGCGCTCACCCTCCCACGGTGGCCCCGACCGGTGTCCAGGGCCTCTGCTGCGCGGCGCCTCACAGCTGCGGCCATGCGTCCCGCTGCTGTCGCGGGGCGCCTGTCAAGTCCGTCGGTGAATCTGTGGACAGGCTCGTGACCTGCAGATACGGGTGGTGGATGCCCCCACCTCCCGCTAGATTTCGAACACGTATTCGAATCGACGGGGGGGGTGTCCGTGAGCGACGTGCTGACGCTGGACGCCCCTGCGCCGAGCGTGGTTGCCGACCTCCCCGACGATGGGCTGGAACGGGTGCTCGGGTCGCCACTGGCCTCGGCGCTCGATGCCCTGGCCGGCGAGGAGCTGCACGGGTTGACCGATGGTGAGGTGCTGGACCGGACGGCGCTGCTGGTGGCGGCGCGGAACCGGTTGGACGCGGAGTTGACGCGGACGGTGCGGCACGCGGCGGTGTCCCAGGCCGCCGAGCGTGACGGGCTCAAGAGCATGCGGTCGTGGTTGACCGGGCACGCGCGGTTGTCGGCGGGGGAGGCTGATCGGATCGGGCGGTCGGGGCGGGCGTTGGCGCACTTCCCGGCGTTGGCCGCCGGGTTCGCGGCAGGACACGTGACGGCGGCGCAGTTCGACGTGGTGGCCGGCGCGGTCGGTGATCGGGAGCGGGCGCGGGCGGAGGAGCAGGGCATCGACCTGGGTGCGTTCGACGCCGCATGGGTGACCGTTGCGCGGGAGGCGCCGCATGCGTCGCTGGTGCAGGCGGTGCAGCAGTTCGACGACGCCTTGGATCCTGACGGGCCGGAGCCGGACCCGACGGAGGGTCGGCGGTTCACCATCGTCAAGCACGCCGACGGCAGCGTCACCGGCCGCTTCGACCTGGACGCCGCCGGTGGGGAGAAGGTGCAGGCGGCGATCGAGTCCCACGTGCAGGCCGACCGCCCGAAGGGGGACACCCGCACCCGCGCCCAGCAGCAGGCCGACGCGTTCGTGCAGGTGTGTGACAACCAGCTGGCCTCAGGTCAGTCGCCGACGCTGCGGACGGTGAAGCCGCACGTGGTGGTGGGGATCGACCTGGAGGACTTGGTCGACCCGGCCACCGGCCCCGGGGCCGCCCAGCTGGGCTTCGGGGCGGTGATCTCCGCGGCCCGCGCCCGCTACCTGGCATGTGACGGCAGCATCTCCCGGATCGTGATGGGCCCCGACGGAACCCCGTTGGACCTGGGCCGGGACCACCGGGTGGTCACCCCGGGGCTGCGGCGGGCGGTGGAGCGGCGGGACAAGGGCTGCGTGTTCACCGGCTGCGGCGCCCCGACCTGGTGGTGCGACGTCCACCACCTCGTCCACTGGCTCCACGGCGGAGAGACGTCACTGACCAACTCCGCACTGCTGTGCGAACGCCACCACACCAAGGTGCACCACGGGTTCCGCGTCGAGCGACAACCCGATGGCCGATGGCGCACCTGGCGCCCCGACGGCACCGAGATCCTCATCGGGCCCCTGCTCAGCTGACCTGGCCTGCTGCCCGGGACTACCGGCAGCCGTCCAGTGGTGGGACGACGCCGAGCAGGTACCGCTCGTCCTGGTGCACCACCTGCCAGGCGAGACAGGTGCCGCGGCCGGCGGGGTCGTCCACCACGAGCACGTCACCACGGCCAGAGCTCCGGACCACGCCCTCCAGCCCGTCGTCCGGGGAGGGGAGGTCGGCGAGCAGCTGGTCGGCGTAGTCGGCGGGAGCGTCGTCCACCATCAGCGCCTGCAGCGCATCGACGTCCCGCTGTTCCACCGCCGAGGCGACCCGGGTGGCCAGGGCGTCGACCGAGGCTGTTCCCGGAACCGGGAGGGTGGCGATCTCGATCGCGACGAAGGCGACCCAGGCGACGAAGACGACGATGCCGAGTGCCGCCAGTCCGCGGCCGGTGGGGCTGCGTGGTGCTCGAGCCATGCCCTCACCTTGCCCGCTCGATCCAACTGTGGCTCGGGCTCCGGTCCGGCCCCTCGTTCAGCAACCGGACCGGCGACGGTCCTCGGCCGGCGTGGTCGACTCGGCGGGGGCACCACGTCGTCACGGGCGCGCTCATCCACCAGGGCCGGGTCCTGCTCACCCATCGATCGCCGCACCGGCGTTGGTACCCCGACGTCTGGGACCTGCCGGGCGGCCACGTCGACGACGGTGAGACCGAGTTGGACGCGTTCCGGCGCGAGCTGCGCGAGGAGCTCGGGGTCGAGGCGCTGACCATCGCCCCGGAGCCGGTGACGCGCATCAATGACCCCGCCGCGGACATGCGCCTGGGCCTCTGGGTGGTGCGAACCTGGCGAGGAACGCCCACCAACGCCTGCCCGGGCGAGCACGACGAGATCCGCTGGGTCGGACCTGGCGAACTGAGCAGGCTCCTCGCCCATCCGTGGTACGTGGGGCCGCTCAGCACGCCCACCGCCAGTCCCGGTGCAGGTGCGGGCGGTGGAGCGGCTTGAGCACCTAAAGGTGTCGCGGAGCCTGTCGCCCGCGTGCTTGCATGCCGCGATGGAAATGTTCGTCGACGGCTCGCCCGGCGTGCGACTCTGGATCGAGGAGACCGGCCGCGCGGACGGGGCACCGATGCTGCTCGTCATGGGCGCCAACGCCTCCGGTCTCACGTGGCCCGACGACCTGGTCCGCGCGCTGGGTGAACGACACCGGGTCATCCGTTACGACCACCGGGACACGGGCCGGTCGACCTGGGGCTTCGACGAGAGCCCGTACGCGATCCGGGACCTGGCGGACGACGCGGTGCGGGTCATCGACGCGCTCGGCATCGCACGCGCCCACGTGGTGGGCATGTCGATGGGCGGCACGCTGGTCCAGCTCCTGCTGCTCGACCACCCGGATCGGCTCTGCTCGGCCACGGTCTTCGCGACCGCGGTGCTGGAGGGCGCCGGCCCGGGCGGTGCCGCGCCCCCCGCCTTCACCGACACCGACCCACGGCTGCTGGAGCTGTGGGAGCACCTGCCGGACCCGCGCGATCGGGCTGCCGAGGTGGCTTGGCGGGTCGAGCACTGGCGGCTGCTGAACGGCGCCGACATCCCCTTCGACGCCGAGGAGTTCCGTCGGGTGGAGGAAGCGGTGATCGACCACGCCGGGCGGCACGACAACACGGCGGCGCACGCGCGAGCCGACCAGACCGGGCTCGCACGCGGCGCGGAGCTCGTTGGGGTGACGGTCCCGACGCTGGTCGTCGAGGCGCCGAACGACCCGATCAACCCGCCGCCGGCGGCCCGTCGCATCGCTGAGGCCATCCCCGGCGCCCACCTCGTGACCGTGCCGGGGATGGGGCACGCCCTGCCGTCCGCGGTCGTCCCGCCGCTGGCCGCCGCCGTGCTGGCACACACCGCACGCGTGGACGCAGGGCGAGCCTGAGTCGCCGTCGCCCGCAGGGCAGGGGCGCCGCTCAGGGCAGCTCCTTGACCAGGTGCACGATCTCCAGCCCGGCCGCAGCTCCTCCGGCCGGTCCTCGACGTACCCGTGCCGGCGGGAGAGCCGGAGCTTGGCCTCGCTCCGCGACCCGGTGAACGACGTGGCCCGCGTGCACGTGGTGTTGGCCTCCGCCGCCCCCAGCAGCCGGCGGCCGATCCCGATGTCCTGCTGGTCCGGCGCGACGACGAGCCGCCGACGTGGAGCACCTGGGCCACTTCCCGGATGCGCACGGCGCCGACCAGCCGCGCACCGGACCACGCGGCCACGCACGTGCTGGCGGCCAGCTCGACGGTCAGCTCATCGAGGGTCTGCGTGAGAGCGGGCAGCCGTACGTCGTCGTTCAGCTGCGCCTCGCTGACGTACGCCGCCCGTTGCAGCGTCAGCAGCTCGCCCGCCGCGGACGACGGCAGAGGCTCGAGCACCACGGGTGGTGCACCGCCGCCGGAGCCGGGTCGGTGGTCAGCGCAGGGCGCGCAGCACCTGCTCCAGCGACCGCGCCGGGTGACCGGTGAGCTCTGCGACGTGATCGGTGACGCCGGCCAGCGAACCGTCCGCGATCGCCGTGTAGGTCGACACCCACGCCTCGACCTCCCAGTCGGGCGCACCGTAGGACGCCCGGGAGGCGTAGGCCTCGTCGTGGGTCTCCGGGAGGTAGCGGGTCGCCCTGCCGGTGACCGCGCTGATCGTGTCGGCCACCTCGTGGAGCGTCAGCGCCTCCGGCCCGGTCAGCGACCAGGTGCGCCCGCCGTGGGCAGCCGGGTCGCGGAGGACGGCGACCGCAGCGTCCGCGATGTCGTCCCGGGCCACGGCCGCCACCCGGCCGTCGCCAGCTGGCCCGCGGATCGCGCCGTCCTGCCCGACGAACTCCACGAGCGAGTCCAGGTAGAGCTGGTCGCGGAGGAACGTGGCCGGCAGCCCGAGCGCACGGATGTGCTGTTCGGTCGCCCAGTGGTCGCGGGCCAGGGTGAAGGTCGCATCCGCCGCCGCGCCCTCGAAGGACGTGTAGACCAGGTGCTCGACCCCGGCGTCGGCCGCGGCGTCGAGGAAGCTGCGGTGCTGGTCGACCCGGTCAGCGGTCTCCGACGCCGACACCATCAGCACGACCGGCACGCCCGCGAGTGCCTCGCGCACCGCCTCCCGGTCGCCGTAGGGCGCCCGGACGACGGTCGCTCCCGGCAGCTGCGGTGCCCGGGAGGGGTCACGGACCAGCAACTGCTGCGGAACCCCGGCCTCGGCGAGCAGTCGTGCGACGCGGCCGCCGAGGTGGCCGGTGGAGCCGGTGACGGCGATCGGGGCAGGGGGCATGGGTTGCTCCAGGGTGCTCGGTCCGGACGTCGCCCGGCTCGTCGGTGGGCCGGTGCCTGACGAGTCCACCCTGACAGCGATGTGCAGGTCCGGCGCCCGGTGGGCCGCCGGGGAGGCCGTCGCCCGGCTCAGCGCCTGACCGGGACCCGGGGGCCGATACGGTGTGCGCCGTGCAGCTCACCGTCGTCGACCACCCGATCGCCCGCGCCCGCCTGTCCCGGATGCGCGACGAGCGCACCGACAACGCCGCGTTCCGCGCCGCCCTGCGCGAGCTCACCCAGATGCTGGTCTACGAGGCCACCCGCGACCTCGAGGTCGCCGAGGAGTCGATCACCACCCCGGTCACCGACACCATCGGCTACCGGCTGGCCGGTCCGCCGCTGATCGTCCCGGTGCTCCGTGCCGGCCTCGGCATGGCCGACACCGCGCACGGCATGCTGCCGGAGTCGCAGATGGGCTTCGTCGGCCTGGCCCGCAACGAGGTCACCTTCCAGCCCGAGGCCTACATGGCCTCGCTGCCGGAGTCGCTGGTCGGCCGGGCGGTCTTCGTCCTCGACCCGATGCTGGCCACCGGCGGCTCGCTGGTGCACTGCTGCACCCTGCTCACCGACCGCGGCTGCACCGACATCACCGTGCTGTGCGCGCTCGCCGCTCCCGAGGGCATCGAGCGCCTGGAGGCCAGCGGCCTGCCGCTGCGGGTCTTCACCGCCAGCATCGACCAGGGCCTGGACGAGAACGCCTACATCGTCCCGGGCCTCGGTGACGCCGGTGACCGCCAGTTCGGCGCCGTCTGACCACAACGGAGAGAGCATTGCAGCGAGGGACGAGCGAGGAGCGGAACGGAGTGACCGTGGGCAGACCCGGAGGAGTGGCCTGATGCGGTTCGGGGTGCTGGGCACCGGCCACTGGGCACGCACGGTGCACGCCGCCTCCCTGGCGGAGCACCCCGACGCCGAGCTGGCCGGGGTCTGGGGCCGTGACCTGGCCAAGGCCAAGGCGGTGGGCGCGGAGTTCGACGTCGCCGGCACCGACGACCTCGACGCGCTGCTCGCCGACGTCGACGCCGTCAGCGTCGCCGTCCCGCCGGACGTGCAGGTGCCGTTGGCCGAGCGCGCCGCCGCGGCGGGCAAGCACCTCCTGCTGGAGAAGCCGGTGGGGCTGACGCTCGCGGCCGCCGACCGGGTGGTCACCGCGGTCGGGACCGCCGGGGTCGCCTCGGTCGTCTTCTTCACCAGCCGCTTCCGGACGGCGACCTCCACCTGGCTGCAGGAGGCGAGCCGCACCACCCTGGCCGGCGGCGCGGTCACCTGGCTGGGCTCGCTGGCCGGCAGCCCCTTCGACTCCGCGTGGCGGCGGCAGCACGGCGCGCTGTGGGACGTCGGCCCGCACGCCCTGGCGCTGCTCGTCCCCACCCTCGGACCCGTGCGCACCGTGCAGGCCGGCGCCGGGCAGGGCGACACCGTGCACCTGGTCCTCGGCCACGACGACGGGCGGGCGAGCACCGTCACGCTGTCGCACACCGCCGCCGGGCTGTCGGCGGGCATCGACGTGTGGGTGCACGGCGACGCCGGCCGGCTGGTGCTGCTGCCGGAGTCCGACACCGCGGTCGCCGCGCACCGGGTCGCGGTCGACGAGCTGCAGGCCGCCGCGCTCACCGGCGGCGCCCACCCCTGCGACGCCACCTTCGGCCGGGACGTCGTCCGGGTGCTCGAGACCGCGCAGCGGTCCCTGGCCAGCGGCTGCCGGGAGACCGTCGCCGCGTGACCCGCAACGACGGCCGGGTCGGCCCCGCCGCTTGGTACGTCCCCACCGGGCGGATCCAGCGCAGCGACTGGTGGCTGCGCTACGTGCTCGTCATCCTGCTCATCGGGGTGCTCGCCTCGCTGGTCGACGCCTCGACCTTCCCCGACGCGTTCCCCCGTTTCCAGGACCGGGAGAACGTCCTCGACGTCGCCGACCTGCTGTGGGCCTTCCCCAGCCAGGGCGGGCCGGTGACCGTGCTGGCTGCGCTGGTGCTGGTCGTGCCGAACGTCGCGGCCACCGTCACCCGGCTGCACGACCGCGACC
The DNA here is from genome assembly GCF_054050915.1 of Modestobacter sp. SYSU DS0875. Taxonomy (NCBI): domain Bacteria; kingdom Bacillati; phylum Actinomycetota; class Actinomycetes; order Geodermatophilales; family Geodermatophilaceae; genus Modestobacter; species Modestobacter sp. SYSU DS0875. The sequence continues at coordinate 161,128 of NZ_JBJHAH010000004.1, forward strand.
ACTCCGCCTGGTGGCTGCTGTGGGCGGCGCTCCCCGTGATCGGCTGGCTGGTCCTGTTCCTCACCTGCGGCTTCCTCGGGACGCAGCAGCACCCCAACCGCTACGGCCGCCCACCCGCCTGACCGCCGGCGAGCGCGTCGCCCGGCCGGGGGACAGACGCCACCCTGCGTGATCGGCACGATGAAGTGCCGGCCCTCCGGACGGCGTCGGTCCGCAACGACGGTGAGGTCCCATGAACATCGCCCAGTGGTACGTGTCCCGCGGCAGGATCAGCCGCCGCACCTTCTGGCTCCACTACGTCCTGCCGATCTGGCTCGTGAACGCCCTGGCCTTCGCGGCCGACCTGGCCTTCGGCTTCAGCCAGGTCACCGACACGACGACCACGGCGACGAGCGCCAGCGTGCAGACGACGCTCGGCGTGCTGTCGCCGATCGTCGCGCTGCTCACCCTGGTGCCCTCGTTCTCCTCGAACGTCACCCGGCTGCACGACCGAGGGCACTCGGCCTGGTGGCTGCTGATCGGGCTCATCCCGCTGGTGGGCGTCCTGATCCTGGTGGTCCAGGTCGGGTTCCTGCCCGGGGAGGAGCGCACCAACGACTACGGCCCGCCGCCGGCCGGCGAGCGGGTGCCGGAGCCGGGCTACCCGCAGAGCTACCGCTGACCACCCCGCCGCCGCCCGGCTGACCGGGCGGCGGCGGGTGGCGGGCGCTACAGCCCCAGCGCGGCGGACATCTCCGTGCGCAGCCGGTCCAGCTCCGCCTCGGCGCGCTCGCGGGCGGCGGGCAGCCCGGCGGCGTCGGCCACCGGGACGACGGTCTCCAGGTAGGCCTTGAGCTTGGGCTCGGTGCCGCTGGGGCGTACGACCACCCGGACGCCGTCGCCGGTCAGCCGCACCGCGTCGACCGGTGGGTCGGCGTGCGCCAGGTCGGCGGCCTCGACGTCCCGGCCGAGCAGCTGCGCGGGCGGCTGGGCACGCAACCGGACCATCGCCCCGGAGATGACGGAGAGGTCCTCCACCCGCACCGACAGCGGCCCGGTGGCGAACAGCCCGTGCTCCACGGCCAGCTCGTCGAGCCGGTCGGTCAGCGTCCGCCTGTCGGCGTGCAGCTCGGCGGCGAGCAGCGCCACCGCCAGCGCCGCGGAGATGCCGTCCTTGTCGTGCGCGACCCGGGGGGTCACCGCGTAGCCCAGCGCCTCCTCGTAGCCGAATGCCAACGGCGCCTCGGCCGAGCCGGCCCGGATGATCCACTTGAAGCCGGTGGGGGTCTGCTCGAACGGCGCGCCGTGCGCGCGGGCGAGTGCGCCCAGCAGCGACCCGCTCACCAGCGAGCAGGCGTAGGTGCCGCGCACGCCGCGGCGCAGCAGCCAGTCGCCCAGCAGCGCGCCGACCTCGTCGCCGGTCAGCTGGCGCCCGCCCACGACGACCGAGCAGCGGTCGGCGTCGGGGTCCTCCGCGATCGCGACGTCGGCGCCGGCCTGCTCGGCGCGGGCGATCAGCAGGTCGACCGCGCCCGGCTCCTCCGGGTTGGGGAAGGCGACGGTCGGGAACGCCGGGTCGGGCCGGTCCTGCTGCGGCACGGTGTGCAGCGGCCCGAAGCCGGCCGCCTCGAACACCCGGCGGGTGGTGGCCGACCCGACGCCGTGCATCGCGGTGTAGGCGACGGTGAGCCGCTGCCGGTCGGCGAGCGCCACCCGGCCGGGCTCCAGCGCGTCGACGACGGCGGCCACGTAGTCGGCCTCGACGTCGTCGCCGCAGGTCACCCAGTCGTCGCTGCGCGGCACCGACCGCAGCGACCCGACGGCGGCGATCGCCGCCTCGATCTCCCGGTCGGCCGGCGGCACCAGCTGCGCGCCGTCGCCGAGGTAGACCTTGTACCCGTTGTCCTGCGGCGGGTTGTGGCTCGCGGTCACCATGATTCCGGCGACCGCGCCCAGGTGCCGGACGGCGAACGACAGCACCGGCGTGGGCAGCGGCCGGGGCAGCACCTGGACGGCGAAACCGGCGCCGGCCAGCACCTCGGCGGACAGCCGGGCGAACTCGTCGGAGCGGCGCCGGGCGTCGAAGCCGATCACCACCCCACCACCGGCGTGGCCGGCGTCGCGCAGCCAGGCCCCCAGCCCGGCGGCCGCGCGGGTGACGACCGCGGCGTTCATCCCGGCCGGGCCCGCGCGCAGCGGACCGCGCAGCCCGGCGGTGCCGAAGGTGAGCGGGCCGGCGAAGCGGCGGGCCAGCTCCTCGGTGTCGGCCGCCTCGATCAGCGCCTCGATCTCGGCCCGGTCGCCGTCGTGCGGGTCGTCGTCGGCCCAGGCGCGGGCGGTGGTCAGCACGTCGGGGGAGCGGGTCACCGGGTTCCTCCACTGCTCGGCTGGACCGGTGCGGTCTGCGCCGCGACCACGTCGGCGTCGAGGTCCGGCAGCGTGTACTCGCCACCCACCCGGCCGTGCACCGGGTCGCGGGGGTCGGGCTCGCCGTGCACCTCCAGCAGCGCCGGCGCGTGGGCCTCCGCGTCGTCCTGCGGGTCGTACCCCAGCGCGCGGGCGGCGGTCAGGTCCCACCAGCCCCGGGTGTTGGCCGACACCCCCCACACGACGCGGAAGCCGGGGGACGGCGCGCGCAGCGCTGCGTCGAACAACCGCACGGTGTCACCCGGCGACAGCCAGGTGGACAGCTGGCGGACCGTCGTCGGCCGCGGGAAGGCGCTGCCGATGCGCAGGCAGACCACGTCGATCTCGTACCGGTCGGCGTAGAGCGAGCCCAGCGCCTCCATGGTCACCTTCGCGACGCCGTAGAAGGTGTCCGGCCGCGGGGGCGCGGCGGCCTCGGTGAGCAGCCCGTCGGCCGGCCGGGGCGTGAAACCGCTCGCGTGGTTGCTGCTGGCCAGCACGACCCGGCCGACCCCGGCCCGTCGCGCGGCCTCCAGCACGGCGTGGGTGGTCTCGATGTGCGACCGCTCGATCGCCTCCCAGGTCGACTCGCCCAGCACCCCGGCCAGGTGGACGACCGCGCCGGTGCCGTCGGCCGCCGCCGCGACGGCGGCCAGGTCGGCGGCGTCGGCCACAAGGTGCTCCTCCCCGGGTCGCGGCTCGGGCACCGGGACGACGTCCAGGCAGCGCAGCGCCCAGCCGTGCTCGGGCAGGCCACTGCGCAGCACGGTGCCGATGCCGCCGGCGGCACCGGTCACCAGGACCGGCCCGGGAGTCGTCACGGCATGCGCCCGATCAGCTGCACCAGGAACTCCCCGAGCCGGCCGGCGGCGGCCTTGCCGGCCTCCAGCACCTCCAGGTGGTCCAGCGCCTCCCCGGTGATCCCGGCCGCGGCGTTGGTGACCATCGACAACCCGACCACCTCCAGGCCCGCGGCCCGGGCGGCGATCGCCTCCAGCGCCGTCGACATGCCGACCAGGTCGGCGCCGAGGGTGGTGAGCATCCGGATCTCCGCCGGCGTCTCGAAGTGCGGGCCGGGCAGGGCGGCGTAGACGCCCTCGGCCAGCGACGGGTCGATCTCCCTCGCCAGCGCGCGCAGCCGGGCGGAGTACAGGTCGGTGAGGTCGACGAAGGTGGCGCCGACCAGGGGCGAGCGCGCGGTCAGGTTGAGGTGGTCGCTGATCAGCACCGCCTGCCCGACCCGGTGCTCGGGCCGCAGGCCGCCGGCGGCATTGGTCAGCACCACGGTGCGCACCCCGGCGGCAGCGGCGGTGCGGATGCCGTGCACCACCGGCTCGACCCCGCGGCCCTCGTACAGGTGGGTGCGGCCCAGGAACAGCAGCACCTTGCGGTCGCCCACCCGCACCGAGCGGATCTGCCCGCCGTGGCCGGTGACCGTGGGGGCGGCGAAGCCGGGGAGCTCGCCGATGGCGACGCTCGCCAGCGTCTCGCCGAACGCGTCAGCGGCCGGCGCCCAGCCCGACCCCATGACGACGGCGACGTCGTGGTCCCCGCCGACGGTGGCGGTCAGCTGCTCGGCGGCCTGTGCGGCCAGCGCAGTGGGATCGGACGGGGGTGCTGCGGTGGGCTCGCTCACCTGCGCGAGCATAGGGACCGGGTCGGACACCGCACCTGCTCGCACGACCGGCGGCCCGCCTCCGCCGCTCCTAGACTCACCGGGTGCAGATCCCCTTCCACTCGTCCGAGCGCGCCTCCCTGGGAGTGGAGTGGGAGCTCCAGCTGGTCGACCGGGAGACCGGTGAGCTGACCTCCGGCGCCACCGAGATCCTGGCCGAGATCACCCCCGACGGCCTCGAGGAGCACCCGAAGGCCAAGCACGAGCTGCTGCAGTCGACGGTCGAGGTCATCACCGGGATCTGCACCACCGTCGCCGAGGCCAAGGCCGACCTCGCCGGCACCCTCGCCGAGGTCGTCGCCGCGGCCGACCGGCGCGGCCTGGACCTCATGTGCGCCGGCAGCCACCCCTACACCCGCTGGGACACCCAGGAGATCTCGCCCAAGGAGCGGTACGCCGAGCTGGTCGAGCGGACGCAGTGGCTGGCCCGCCGGATGCAGGTCTTCGGCGTGCACGTGCACGTCGGCGTCCGCTCGCCGGACAAGATCGTCCCGATCGTCAACGCGCTCACCGGGTACGTGCCGCACCTCCTCGCGCTGTCGGCGTCCTCGCCCTTCTGGTCCGGCTGCGACACCGGCCTGGCCTCGGTGCGCACCAAGGTCTTCGAGGGCATGCCGACCGCCGGGCTGCCGTACCAGCTCACCGACTGGGCCGGGTTCGAGGAGTACATGGGCACGCTCATCGCCGCCGGGGCGATCGAGAGCGTCCGCGAGGTGTGGTGGGACATCCGCCCGCACCCGGACTTCGGCACCGTCGAGCTGCGGATCTGCGACGGGCTGCCCACCCTCGACGAGATCGGCGCCGTCGCCGCGCTGGCCCAGTGCCTGGTCGAGCAGCTCGACACCCAGCTCGACCGGGGCTACACCCTGCCCACCCCGGCCGGCTGGATCGCCCGGGAGAACAAGTGGCGGGCGGTGCGCTACGGCCTGGACGCGAAGATCGTCGTCGACGAGCAGGGCACCGTCGCACCCGTTCGGGAGGCGCTGGCCGAGCTGGTCGAGGAGCTGCTGCCCACCGCCCGCAAGCTCGGCTGCGAGGCCGAGCTGCTCGACGTCCGCCGGGTGCTGGCCGTCGGGGGGTCCTACCAGCGGCAGCGGGCGGTCGCCGCCGCGCACGGCGGCGACCTGCACCCGGTCGTGGACAGCCTGGTCGCCGAGCTGCGCGACGGCCTGCCGGCCGGCCTGCCCGACGTCGACGACGCCGCCGGGGAGCCGCGGTGAGCGAGGCCCCCTCCCCGGACGACGCCGGCGCCCGGCTCGACGACTGGACCAAGGAGCACCACCCGGAGCTGGTCGCCGTCCGCCGCCACCTGCACGCCCACCCCGAACTCGGGTTCGCCGAGCACGAGACAACCGCCCACCTCGAGCAGCGGCTGTCCGCGGCAGGGTTGCGTCCGCGGCGGCTGCGCAGCGGCACCGGCCTGGTGTGCGACGTGCCCGGTGACCCCGACGGCCCGGTCGTCGTGCTGCGTGCCGACATCGACGCGCTGCCGCTGGCCGACCTCAAGGACGTGCCCTACCGCTCCACCCGCGAGGGCCTCTGCCACGCCTGCGGGCACGACGTGCACACCACGGTGCTGCTCGGCGTCGCACTGGCGCTCGCCGCGCAGGAGCGGCTGCCCGGCACCGTGCGCTGCGTCTTCCAGCCGGCCGAGGAGCAGCTGCCCGGCGGTGGCCTGGCGGTCGTCGACGAGGGCGTGCTGACCGGCGCCACCCGGGCGTTCGCGCTGCACTGCGACCCCTCGCTGCCGGTCGGGCAGGTGGGGCTCCGCAACGGCGCGATCACCGCCGCCTGCGACCGGGTCGAGGTCACCCTGACCGGGCCCGGCGGGCACACCGCCCGGCCGCAGCTGACCGTCGACCTGGTGCACGCGCTGGGCCGGGTGGTCACCGACGTCCCCGGTCTGCTCTCCCGCGTGGTCGACCCGCGGTCGAGCCTGTCGCTGGTCTGGGGGGCGGTCAGCGCCGGTGTCGCGGCGAACGCCATCCCGCAGACCGGCACGCTGCGCGGCACCCTGCGGGTGCTGGACCGGTCGGTGTGGGGCGAGGCGGAGGACCTGGTCCGCCGGCTGGTCACCGAGGTGGCGGCCGGTTCGGGCGCCGAGGTCGCCATCGAGTACGTGCGGGGTGTGCCGCCGGTGGTCAACGACCCGCGCAGCGTCGCCCTGCTGCGCGCGGCCGCGATCGAGACCGTCGGCGGCGAGGGGGTCGTGCTCTCCCCGCAGAGCATGGGCGGGGAGGACTTCGGCTGGTTCGCCGAGGTGCTGCCGATCGCGCTGGCCCGGCTGGGCACCGCCGGCTCCGGCCCGCCGCTCGACCTGCACCGCGGCACGTTCGACGTCGACGAGGCGGCGATCGGCGTCGGCGTCCGGCTGCTGGCCCGCACGGCGCTGCACGCGCTGGCCGCCGACGCGGCCGTCCCCGTGGGTGACCCTGCCCGGTAGATCGTGTAGAGGTTGGGCCCACGAGTTGCACCGACGCACCGCGCGGCACCGAGAGGCGAGGACCCGACGATGAGCTCTCCCGACCAGCAGGCGGGGCGTCCGGCCGGGCCGCCCCCCGCCGAGCCGGGTACGCCGGAGGAGCTCGCCCTCGCGGCCGGTTTCCCGGCCGCCACCCGGGAACAGTGGCGGGAGCTGGTCGCCGGGGTGCTGCGCAAGGCCGGGCGGGACGACCTGCCCGACCCGGTCGAGGACGCGCTGCGCCGGACCGTGGCCACCGGGGTCACCGTCGCGCCGCTGTACACCGCCGAGGACGTCGGCGACCTGCCCACCGCCGTCGGGGTGCCGGGGGCGCCGCCCTTCGTCCGCGGCTCCCGGGCGGGTGGCGCCGAGGTGGAGGTGCCGGCCGGGTGGGACGTCCGGCAGCGGCACGCCGACCCCGACGTCGCCCGCACCCGGGAGGCGATCGCCGCCGACCTGGAGAACGGCGTCACCTCGCTCTGGCTGGTGCTCGGTGAGGGCGCCCTCCCGGTCGAGGCGCTGGGGGACGTGCTCGCCGACGTCTACCTGGACCTCGCGCCGGTGACGGTCGACGGGGGGCCGGTGGCGGCCGAGGCGTTCCTCTCCCTGGTCGAGGGGCGCACAGACCTCGCACCGGGCGGCTGCCTGGGCCTGGACCCGCTGGGCGTGCAGGCGGCCACTGGGGAGGAGCAGGACCTCACCGGCCTGGCCGGCCTGGCGCGCCGCGCTCCCGCGGGCTGGCGCACCGTCGTCGTCGACGGCACGGTGTTCGCCGACGCCGGCGGGTCGGTGGTCGAGGAGCTCGGCTGCGCGATCGCCGCAGGGGTGGGCTACCTGCGGGCCCTGACCGACGGCGGGCTGCCGGTGGACGAGGCGTTCGGCCAGCTGGAGTTCCGGCTCTCCGCCGGGGTCGACCAGTTCACCACCATCGCCGCGCTGCGCGCCGCGCGCCGGTTGTGGAACCGGGTGGGCGAGGCCAGCGGGGTGGCGGCGGAGCACCGGGCGATGCGCCAGCACGCGGTCACCTCGTCGGCGATGGTCACCCGGCACGGCGCGGCGGTGAACATGCTGCGCACGACGGTCGCCTGCTTCGCCGCGGGCGTCGGCGGCGCCGACGTCGTCACGGTGCAGCCGTTCGACGCCGCGCTCGGGCTGCCCGACGCGTTCGCCCGGCGGATCGCCCGCAACACCCAGACCCTGCTGCTGGAGGAGGGGTCCGTGGGCCGGGTGCTCGACCCGGCCGGCGGCTCCTGGTACGTCGAGGCGCTCACCGAGTCGATCGCCCGGGCCGCCTGGGCCTGGTTCACCGAGGTGGAGCGGGCCGGCGGGCTGTCCGCCGCGCTGGCCTCCGGGCTGGTCGGCGAGCGGATCGCCGCCGCCTGGGCGACCCGGCAGGAGCGGGTGGCGCACCGCACCGACGCGGTCACCGGCGTCACCGAGTTCCCCGACGCCGCGGAGGTGCCACCGAGCCGCCGGCCGGACCCCTGGCGGCCGCCGTCCGGGCCCGGCGGGCTGCCCCGGGTGCGCACCGCCGAGCGGTTCGAGGCGCTGCGCGACCGCGTCGAGGCCACTGAGCCGCGGCCGGCGGTGTACCTGGCCACGCTCGGCCCGGCCGCCCGGCACACCGCCCGCACCGGCTTCGCCACGAACCTGTTCGCCGCCGGCGGGCTGCGCACGCCGTCCGGCGACGGCGCCTCCGGGTTCGCCGAGGCCGGGACGACGGTGGCCTGCATCTGCGGCACCGACCGCGACTACGACGCCGACGGCGCAGCGCTGGCCGCGGAGTTGCGGGCGGCCGGCGCGACCCAGGTGTGGCTGGCCGGCACCGCCGACGTCGCGGGCGTCGACGGGCACCTGTCCACCGGCTGCGACGCCCTCGCCGTGCTGACCACCGTCCTCGACCAGCTCGACGTCCCACCCGCGCTTCATCGCGAGAAAGCACCCGCGCCTTCTCGCGCTGAAGCGCAGGGTCCCGACCTGGAGGTGCGGCCGTGAGCGCGATCCCCGACTTCGGCGACCTGGAGCTCGGCGCTCCGCAGGCGTCGGCCACCGGCACGGACTGGGCGTCGGCGTTCGCGCAGGCCACCGGGCGGACCCCGGCCGAGGCGGCCTGGCAGACCCCGGAGGGGATCGCCGTCCCGCCGCTGTACACCCCGGCCGACCTGGCCGGGCTGGACTCGCTGGCCACGTACCCGGGCATCGCGCCCTACCTGCGCGGGCCCTACCCGACGATGTACACCACCCAGCCGTGGACCATCCGGCAGTACGCCGGGTTCTCCACGGCCGCGGCCTCCAACGCCTTCTACCGGCGCAACCTGGCTGCCGGGCAGAAGGGCCTGTCGGTCGCCTTCGACCTGCCCACCCACCGGGGCTACGACTCCGACCACCCGCGGGTGGTCGGAGACGTCGGGATGGCCGGGGTGGCGATCGACTCGATCCTGGACATGCGGCAGCTCTTCGACGGCATCCCGCTGGACCGGATGAGCGTGTCGATGACGATGAACGGCGCGGTGCTGCCGGTGCTGGCGCTCTACGTCGTCGCGGCGGAGGAGCAGGGGGTGAGCCCGGACCAGCTCACGGGGACGATCCAGAACGACATCCTCAAGGAGTTCATGGTCCGCAACACCTACATCTACCCGCCGCAGCCGTCGATGCAGATCATCAGCGACATCTTCGCGTTCACCTCGCAGCGGATGCCGCGGTACAACTCGATCTCGATCTCCGGCTACCACATCCAGGAGGCCGGAGCGACGGCCGACCTGGAGCTGGCCTACACGCTCGCCGACGGCGTCGAGTACCTGGAGGCGGGGAAGGCCGCGGGCCTGGACGTCGACGCCTTCGCCCCGCGGCTGAGCTTCTTCTGGGCCATCGGCATGAACTTCTTCATGGAGGTCGCGAAGCTGCGGGCCGGGCGGCTGCTGTGGGCCCGGCTGGTCCGCGAGGCCGGCGCGACGAACCCGAAGTCCATGTCGCTGCGCACCCACTCGCAGACCTCGGGCTGGTCGCTGACCGCGCAGGACGTCTACAACAACGTCGTCCGCACCTGCCTGGAGGCGATGGCCGCCACCCAGGGGCACACCCAGTCGCTGCACACCAACGCCCTGGACGAGGCGCTGGCGCTGCCCACCGACGCCTCCGCCCGGATCGCCCGCAACACCCAGCTGCTGCTGCAGCAGGAGTCCGGGACGACGCGGGTCATCGACCCGTGGGGCGGGTCGGCGTACGTGGAGAGGCTGACGTACGACCTCGCCCGCCGCGCCTGGGCGCACATCGAGGAGGTCGCGGCGCACGGCGGCATGGCGCAGGCGATCGACGACGGCATCCCGAAGCTGCGGATCGAGGAGGCCGCGGCCCGCACCCAGGCCCGCATCGACTCCGGCCGCCAGCCGGTCATCGGCGTCAACAAGTACCGGGTCGAGGCCGACGAGGCGGTCGAGGTGCTGCGGGTGGACAACGCCGACGTGCTGGCCCAGCAGCGGGCGAAGCTCGCCGAGCTGCGGGCGACCCGGGACGAGGCCGCGACCCGGGAGGCGCTGGCCCGGCTCACCGACGGCGCGCGCGCCGCAGCCGAGGGCCGTCGGGGTCCCGGGCTCGAGCAGAACCTGCTGGCGCTGTCCATCGCCGCCGCGCGGGCGCGGGCGACGGTGGGGGAGATCTCCGACGCGCTGGAGGCGGTGTACGGGCGGCACGCCGGTCAGGTGCGCACCATCTCGGGTGTGTACCGCGACGAGGCCGGCGAGGCCGGCGCCATGGCCGAGACCCGCGCGCTGACCGACCGGTTCGCCGAGGCCGAGGGGCGCCGGCCGCGGATCCTGGTGGCCAAGATGGGCCAGGACGGGCACGACCGCGGGCAGAAGGTGATCGCCACCGCCTTCGCCGACCTCGGCTTCGACGTCGACGTCGGCCCGCTGTTCCAGACCCCGGAGGAGGTCGCCCGGCAGGCGGTGGAGGCCGACGTGCACGTCGTCGGCGTCTCCTCGCTGGCCGCCGGCCACCTGACCCTGGTGCCCGCGCTGCGCGACGCACTCGCCGAGCTGGGCGCCGACGACGTGCTGGTCGTCGTCGGCGGGGTGATCCCGCCCGACGACGTCCCGACGCTGCGGGAGATGGGCGCCGCCGCGGTCTTCCCGCCCGGGACGGTGATCGCCGAGGCCGCGCAGGAGCTGCTGCGGACGCTGTCCGCCCGGCTCGGTCACCCGTGAGAACCCCCGCCAGGATGGCCATTTGGGCGGAAGGTAGGCGACGGTGAGCCGGGAGGTCGACGTCCCGGCGCTGGCCGAGGGGGTGCTCGCCGGCGACCGGCGCTCGGTGGCCCGGGCGATCACCCTGGTCGAGTCACGCCGGGCGGACCACCGCGACCGTGCCCAGGAGCTGCTGGTGCGGCTGCTGCCGCACGCCGGAGGCGCCCGCCGGGTGGGGATCAGCGGGGTGCCCGGCGTCGGCAAGTCGACCTTCATCGACGCCCTCGGCGTGCAGCTCACCGCCGCCGGGTCGCGGGTCGCGGTGCTCGCGGTCGACCCGTCGTCGGCGCGCTCGGGCGGGTCGGTGCTCGGCGACAAGACCCGGATGAGCCGGCTGGCCGTCGACCCCGCCGCCTTCATCCGGCCCGCGCCGACCGCGGGCACCCTCGGCGGGGTCGCCCAGGCGACCCGGGAGTCGATGGTGGTGGTCGAGGCCGCCGGGTACGACGTGGTCCTGGTCGAGACCGTCGGCGTCGGGCAGTCCGAGATCGCCGTCGCGGAGATGGTCGACTCGTTCCTCTTCCTCACCCTCGCGCGCACCGGCGACCAGCTGCAGGGGATCAAGCGCGGCATCCTGGAGATCGCCGACGTGATCGCGGTGAACAAGGCCGACGGCCCGGGGGAGGCCGACGCCCGCCGGGCCGCCCGCGAGCTGGCCGGGGCGGTGCGGATGCTGCGCGGCCCCGGGGACGACGTCCCGGTGCTCACCTGCGCGGGGCTCACCGGCGCCGGGCTGGCCGAGGTGTGGGCCGCGGTGGTCGCGCACCAGGACCGCCGGCGGGCCTCCGGGGAGCTGGACCGGCGGCGGCGCGAGCAGCAGGTGCGCTGGGTCTGGCAGCTGGTGCGCGACGGCCTGGAGCACCGGCTCCGGGAGCACCCCAGCGTCCGGTCGCTCGCGCCGGAGCTGGAGCGCGAGGTGCTCTCCGGCGAGCTCACCCCGGCGCTGGCCGCCCGCCGGCTGCTGGGTTCCTTCCTCGGCTGACCGGCCGAGCACCCTCCGGGGTGGCGCTCCCGCGTCGGTGGGCGACGGCGGGCGCCGCAACAGTGACAATGGTGCCGGCAGACGACGGTCCACGCTTGGAGCAGCACACCATGACCCGCATCGTGATCATCGGCGGCGGCCCGGCCGGGTACGAGGCGGCCCTGGTCGCCGCCCAGCTCGGCGCCGACGTCACCGTCGTCGAGCGCGACGGCATCGGCGGGGCGAGCGTCCTGTCCGACTGCGTCCCGTCCAAGACCTTCATCGCCTCCGCCGGTGCGATGACCGCGGTCCGCGACTCCGCCACCCTGGGCGTCACCGGCACCGAGCTCGGCCGGGCCGCCATCGACCTCGCGGCGGTGAACACCCGGATCAAGGGGCTGGCGGTCGCCCAGTCCGCCGACATCCACCACCGCCTGGCCTCCGAGGGCGTGCGGATCATCGGCGCCGCCGCGCGGCTCGCCGACGAGGTCCGCGGGCTGACCGTGCACCGGGTCGAGGTGCTGGACGCCGACGGGCAGGTGACCGAGGTGCTCGAGGGCGACGTCGTGCTGATCGCCACCGGTGCCGACCCCCGGGTGCTGCCCGGTGCGGAGCCCGACGGCGAGCGGATCCTGTCCTGGCGCGACGTCTACGAGCTCACCGAGATGCCCGAGCACCTGGTCGTGGTCGGCTCCGGCGTCACCGGCGCGGAGTTCGCCTCCGGCTACCTGGAGGCCGGCGTCCCGGTCACCCTGGTCTCCTCCCGCGACCAGGTGCTGCCCGGCGAGGACGCCGACGCCGCCGCCGTGGTCGAGCAGGTCTTCCAGTCCCGCGGCGGGCGGATCGCCGAGCGCGGCCGGGCACAGAGCGTGGTCCGCACCGAGAAGGGCGTGCGGGTCGAGCTCACCGACGGCCGGGTGGTCGAGGGCTCGCACGCGCTGATGACCGTGGGCACCGTGCCGAACACCAGCGGGCTGCAGCTGGAGCAGTGCGGTGTCGAGGTGACCGGGTCCGGGCACGTGGTCGTCGACCGCGTCTCGCGCACCACCGTCCCCGGGATCTACGCGGCCGGTGACGTGACCGGCGTCTTCCAGCTCGCCTCGGTCGCCGCGATGCAGGGCCGGATCGCCATGTGGCACGCGCTCGGGGAGGCCGTCGCGCCGATCCGGCTGAAGACGGTCTCGGCCAACGTGTTCACCCACCCGGAGATCGCCACCGTCGGCGTGCAGGAGAAGACGCTGACCGAGGACGCCGACGTCGAGGTCGTGCGGCTGCCGCTGGCGACCAACGCGCGGGCCAAGATGGGCGACCTGCACGACGGGTTCGTGAAGCTCTTCACCCGCCGCTCCACCGACGTCGTCGTCGGCGGTGTCGTGGTCGCCCCGGGGGCGTCGGAGCTGATCCTGCCGATCGCGCTCGCGGTCACCAAGGGCCTCACCGCCGCGGACCTGGCGCAGACCTTCGCGATCTACCCGTCGCTGTCCGGGTCGATCACCGAGGCCGGCCGCCGGCTGATGGGGATCGAGGACGAGCACAGCTGACCTGAGCTGTGACGCACGGGGCCAGCGGGGGGCCTGGCGCGGACACGCACCGGGATCCGGGCCGCGGTGGACCGGAGCCCGGTCCCGGCTGCCGATGCTGAGGGCGGTCCCGTCTGCCCTGGAGTCCCCGTGCCCCTCGCTCTCCGCCAGGCACCCCGCCGCCTGGTCGTCTCCGCCGTACTGAGTCTCGCGCTGCCCGTGACCCTGCTGGGCGGTTCGACCGCCCGTGCGGAGCCGACGCCGCCCGCCCCGGGCGAGACCGTGGTCGGGGAGCTCGTGCAGGCGTACGCCGACCCGGGGCCGGGTGAGGCGGAGGAGCACGGGGCTCACGAGGACGGGGGCCACGAGGACGGGGAGGACGCCCGGCTCAGCTGGGTCCGCAGCGACGACGGCGACACCGTCCGGGTGCCCACCGAGGCCGTCGACCACGTCCAGCTGGGGGCCACGGTCCAGGTGACCCTCGGCGACCAGGTGCGGGACGAGGCCGTCGCCGAGGGGCTGGAGCCGGCCCGCGAGGTGCTCCAGGCGCAGGTCGTCGCACCGGCCGAGGAGCCGCCGACCGCGGGCGCGGTGGGCCCGGTGAACCACCCGGTCACGGTGGTGCTCCTGCAGCCCGGCCGCATCGCCAAGGACGGCCGGACCCTGGCGCAGGTGAGTGCCGCGGTCGACGGCGGCGTCGCGGAGTTCTGGGAGCGCGAGTCCGGCGGTGCCGTCCGGTTCGGGACCGTCGCCGGGTTCGACTGGACGCCGGTCGACGCGACGTGCGCCGACCCGCACGCGCTGTGGCAGGCGGCCGCGGACCGGGCGGGGTGGACCGCCGGCGCGGGCAAGCACCTGCTGGTCTACGTGCCGGAGAACGCACCGGGCTGCAGCTTCGGGCTCGGCACCGTCGGCACCGGACCCGGCAGCGGCGGGGTGTCCTACGTCCGGGGCATCGCCACCTCCTTGATCGCCCACGAGTTCGGGCACAACATCGGGCTGGGGCACGCCTCGGCCCGTCAGTGCGACGGCGTCATCGAGGGCGGCACCTGCCGCACCCTCGCCTACGGGGACTACTACGACGTCATGGGCGTGTCCTGGGACCAGGTCGGCTCGCTGAACCCGCCGCATGCTGCGGCCCTCGGGGTGCTGCCGGCGGACCAGTGGGCCGCGCTGGCGGCCACCGACGCCGGCGGCACGTACACCCTCGCCCCCTACGGTGACCGGACCGGGCTGCGGGCGCTCCGGCTCACCGGGCTCGACGGCAGCGTCTACTGGCTGGAGAACCGGGCGGCCACCGGGGCGGACGCGTGGCTGGGCACCTCGGCGAACTGGCCGGGGATGCGCCCAGGCCTGCTCCTGCGCCGGGCCGCCACCGGGAACGACACCTCGCTCCTGCTCGACGGCTCCCCGTCGACCTCGACCGGGTGGGGCGCTGACCAGGCGTTCCCGTTCGACCCGTCGGTGGCCGGCCCGCACGCGCTCGCCGGTGGGGCGTTCTTCCTGACCATCACCGGGTCGTCCACCGCCGGCGTCACCGCGGAGGTGACGACGAGCTCCCCGATCACGGTCGCCCACCAGGCCAGTGGCGGGGACGGCGGCCCACTCGGTCCGCCCGTCGCCGCGCAGGTCTGCGGACTCCGCGGCGGGGGGTGCTCCCGGCAGTTCGAGAACGGCAGCATCCACTGGTCGCTGGCCACGGGCGCGCACTCGGTCACCGGCCCGGTGCGCACCCGCTGGTCCGCGCTCGGACGGGAGTCCGGATCGCTGGGTTACCCGGTGACCGACACCGTCTGCGACGCGGCCGGGTGCGTGCAGGCCTTCCAGCGCGGTTCGCTGGCCGGGCCGGTGGGGGCGCAGGCCTGGGTGCTGAGCGGGGCGGTGCGCGACCGCTGGACCGGCTCGGCGCTGGTCGGCACCGTCGGCCTCCCCACCGGTGACACGTTCTGCGGCTTGCCCAGCGGCGGCTGCGCGCAGCACTTCCAGCGCGGCTCGGTCTACTGGCAGCCCGCGGTCGGCGCGTACACCGTGACCGGTGCGGTCCGCGACGGGTGGGCCCGGACGGGGTGGGAGCGTGGTGCGCTGGGTTACCCGGTGCGGGACACCACCTGCGGGCTGGCCGGTGGCGGCTGTTTCCAGCACTTCCAGGGCGGGTCGGTGTACAGCAGCGCGTCGACCCCGGCGGTGGTGCTGACCGGGGCGCTGCGGAGCGGGTGGGCGGCGCGGGGCTGGGAGCGGAGTGCGCTGGGCTATCCGGTGCAGGGGCAGGCGTGCGGGTTCCGGTCCGGTGGGTGTCTGCAGGCGTTCCAGCGTGGGGCGTTGTACTGGACGGCGGCGACGGGGGTGCGTGCGGTGCTCAGTGGCCCGGTCCGGGACGCGTGGGCGCGGACGGGCTGGGAGAACGGGGCGCTGGG
The DNA here is from genome assembly GCF_054050915.1 of Modestobacter sp. SYSU DS0875. Classification (NCBI taxonomy): domain Bacteria; kingdom Bacillati; phylum Actinomycetota; class Actinomycetes; order Geodermatophilales; family Geodermatophilaceae; genus Modestobacter; species Modestobacter sp. SYSU DS0875. The sequence continues at coordinate 176,785 of NZ_JBJHAH010000004.1, forward strand.
CTATCCGGTCAGCGACACGGTGTGTGGGTTGTCCGGGGGTGGCTGTTTCCAGCACTTCCAGG